>NZ_MWIG01000585.1:0-15233 GCF_002156145.1 Streptomyces sp. NRRL B-24572
GGGCGGCGGCCGTGGAGCGCGAAGTAACCATCAGGATCTCTCCGTTGACGCGATTCGATTCGTCGGCAGTACTCAGTGAACGGTTGCGTTCACTGAGGGGGACTCACTACCGTGGCGAAGAGTGAACGGGGTCGTTCACTAATTCTTCCGTGGGGGATCCATAGTGACAACTTCTCCGGTGGACACACAGACCAAGAACGAGCCGACTCGCGCCGGAGGGCGACCGGGCATCGCCCTGACCGTCATCGCCGCCTGTCAGTTGATGGTCGTCCTCGACGCCACCATCGTGAACATCGCCCTGCCGCACATCCAGGACGCGCTCTCCTTCTCGACGACCGACCTGTCGTGGGTGCTCAGCGCCTACACGCTCACCTTCGGCGGCCTCCTGCTCCTCGGCGGACGTGCCGGCGACATCCTGGGCCGCCGCCGGGTGTTCATGGCCGGCATCCTGCTCTTCACGTTCGCCTCGCTGCTCGGCGGTTTCGCCCAGGAGCCCTGGCAACTGCTCGCCGCGCGGGCCCTGCAGGGCGTGGGCGGCGCGATCGCCTCGCCCACCTCGCTCGCGCTGATCACCACGACGTTTCCCGAAGGACCGGAGCGCAACCGGGCGTTCGGCGTGTTCGCCGCGGTCTCCGCCGGTGGCGGCGCGATAGGCCTGCTCGCCGGCGGAGCGCTCACGGAGTGGCTCGACTGGCGCTGGGTCTTCTTCGTCAACGTGCCGATCGGCCTGCTGATCGCCTTCCTCACCCCGCGCTACATCGCCGAGTCCGAGCGCCACCCGGGCCGGTTCGACATCGCGGGCGCCGCGACGTCGACGCTGGGCATGGCGGCGCTGGTCTACGGGTTCATCCGGGCGTCCGAGAAGGGGTGGAAGGACGGCCTGACCATCGGCTCCTTCGTCGCGGCAGTGGTCCTCCTCGTGGCCTTCGCCGTGGTGGAGTCCCGGGCCGGGGAACCGATCACGCCGCTGCGCATGTTCGCGGACCGCAACCGCTCGGGCACGTACGTCATCATGCTGAGCCTGTCGGCCGCCATGTTCGGCATGTTCTTCTTCATCGTGCTGTGGGTGCAGAACGTCCTGGACTACAGCCCGGTCCAGGCCGGATTCGCCTTCCTTCCGGTGACCGTCGCGATCGGCGTCGGCGCGGGGCTCGCCCAGCGGCTGCTGCCGGTCCTCGGCCCCAAGCCGTTCATGGTGACCGGAGCGACGCTCACCGGCATCGGCCTCTTCTGGCTGACGTTCATCTCGTCGGACAGCAGCTACGTCGGCGGGGTACTCGGCCCGATGGTCGTGTTCGGATCCGGCATGGGCCTCAACTTCGTGACGCTCACGCTCACGGCCGTCTCCGGAGTCGCCCAGCACGAGGCGGGCGCCGCCTCGGGTCTGCTCAACGCCACGCAGCAGGTCGGCGGCTCGCTCGGCCTCTCCATCCTGGTCACCGTCTTCGGCACGGCCAGCCGCGAGGAGAGCGAGAAGCAGCTGCCGGACTTCCTCGCGCACTCGACGCCCAAGGAACAGGCCGAGGCGCTGAAGGCGCACGAGCTGCCCGCGCCCTGGGGCCACGAGGTGCTGACCTCGGGCATCTCCTCGGCCTTCACGGCCGCCGTCGGCATGGTGCTGATCGCGCTGGTCACGGCCGTCCTGGTGATCCGGGTCCGCAAGAGCGACCTGGAGGCGCTGAGCGGCCGCGCCGAGGCTGCGGGGCCGGTGGCCTGATCACCCGCCGATGCCCCCCTGGGCCCCGTCGGGGGTCCAGGGGACATCGGGCCGTTTCAGGCCGTGCGGGACACCATGCCGCTCCAAGCCGTGCGGGACATCACGCCGTTCCAAGCCGTGCGGGACATCACGCCGTTCCAAGCCGTGCAGGACATCACGCCGTTCCAGCCGTGCAGGACATCGAGCCGTTTCAGACCGCCCCGTCCGGGACCCACCCCGGAAGCTCCTCGGTCTGCCGCAGCCAGTCCGCCGGCGGCGCACCGGCCGCCGTAGAGGCGACCACGCCTCCGGCGATGGCGCAGGTCGTGTCGACGTCGCCGCCGACCTGCGCTGTCGTCCAGAACACCCGCTCGAAGTCGCCGAGCCCGCGCGCGGCCGACCAGAGCGCGAAGGGAACCGTGTCGTGGGCGCTCGTCCGCCGTCCGCTGCCCAGCACCGCGGCGACCGTGCTCGCGTCGCCGTAGTCGAGCATGTCGCGGGCCCTGCGCAGGCCCGCACCGACCGCGCTGCGCGGTACGAGGGCGATGACCCCGTCGAGCAGCGCCTCGGGCGTGGGCGGTCCGGCGGGGTCGGCGGCGATCGCGGCCGCGGCGGCGACGGCCATGGCGCCCACCACGGCCTCCCGGTGCTGGTGGGTGGTGTACGCCGAGATCTCGGCCTGGTGGGTCGCCTGCTCGGGGTCGTCGGCGTACCAGGCTCCCAGCGGCGCGATCCGCATCGCGGCGCCGTTGCCCCAGGACCCCTGCCCGTTGAAGAGCGCGGCGGCCAGTTCCCGCCAGTCGCCGCCCTCCCGGATGAGCCGGAGCATTCGGTTGACCGCCGGGCCGTAGCCCCGGTCGAAGTCGTGGTGGTGTGCGAAGGACAGGGCCAGGGCGTCCTGGTCGATCCGGGCGTGCTGGACGAGGACGGCCAGGACGGAGCAGGCCATCTCGGTGTCGTCGGTCCACTGCCAGGGGCCGGCGGGCAGCTCGCGCCGCTTCAGCAGGGGGTAGTGGGCGGGTACGAAGAACTGGGAGCCCAGGGCGTCTCCCACGGACAGCCCGCGCAGGCTGGCCAGGGCGCGGTCGAAGCGCCGGTCGGGTGAGGAGTCAGCGGTCATCGGTCTGCCACTCTATCCGGTGGGGCCGTACGGTTCCGGGGTACGCCAGCGTTCGAACGGCCTGTCCAGGCGGTATCTGCCGTCCTCGCCGAGGAGGAGCGTGCGGGTCTCGGCGTTGCCGGGGTTCGACAGCGATTCGAAGTCGGCGACCGTCCAGTGGAACCAGCGCATGCAGAACAGCCGCATGGTCAGCCCATGGGTGACGAGGAGGACGTTGGGCGGGTGGTCGGGCGCCTCGAAGCTGCGGTACAGGCTCTCCAGGAAGGCGCCGACGCGGTCGTAGACGTCGGCACCGGACTCGCCCTGCGCGAAGCGGTAGAAGAAGTGCCCGTACGCGTCCCGGTAGGCCTTCTGCAGGCGTACGTCCTCCCGTTCCTGCCAGTTGCCCCAGTCCTGCTCCCGCAGCCTCGGCTCCTCCCGCACCCGGACCTGCCCCGCGGGAAGCCGGAAGGCCCGGAGGGTCTCGTGAGTGCGGCGGTACGGCGAGACGTAGACGCTGACCGGCTCCTCCCCGAAGAGCTCCCGCAGCCGCTCCCCCGTCTCCTCCGCCTGCCGCCACCCGGTCTCGGTCAGCCTCAGGGCGTGGTCGGGCTCCCGTTCGTACACCGTGTCATCGACATTGCCCTCGGACTCTCCGTGCCGTACGAGAACGATGCGCCGCGGTCTTGCCATACCCCGACCCTAGATCGCCCCTCTCCGGCAGGCGCAGCCGAGGCGGTGCCCGGAGTCCATCCGGGGTAGGCGCCCGCCCCGGGGACGCCGACGGGCTCAGACCGTCCAGGTCGGTTCGAGCTGCACCACGTCCCCGTTCAGGGCCGCCACATCGGCCGCGGTACGGGCCCGCAGCCCGAGCCGCTCCACGCGCTCGACCCGGTACTTTCCGTGCTCGGCGGCGGACTGCCACATCGAGAGCACCAGGAACTCGCTGCCGGGCGCCTCGCCGAACAGGCCCCGCAGCATGCCGGGCGACCCGGCCATCGCCGGGTTCCACACCTTCTCCTGCATGAGCGCGAAGTGCTCGGCACGGTCCTCGTGGACCCGGCAGTGCGCCACCCGCGCCACGTCGGCGTCGGCGAAGCGCGGCTCGAAGCCGGTCTTCACGTCGAAGCGGTGGTCGAAGAGCTTGACCTGGATGTCCTTGAACGTGCCCACCTGCGCGGCCGCCAGACGATCGTGCGACCGCGCCATGAACGAGTCGTAGAAAGCCCTGCTCTCCCAGAACGCGAAGATATGGGCGACGTCCGGGCGACCCCGGCTCCACCCGCCGCCCTGTCCCCGGAATCCCGGCTCACCGAGCAGCCCCGCCCATTTCCGCTGTCCCCGCTCGAACCCTCGACGGTCCACGACGGTGCAGCGAATCCACTTGACCAGCACCGCGCCATCGTACGGGCCCGGAGAGCGCCCCGGCAGACCCCGTCAGACTCCCGCCGCGTGCACGCGTTCCAGTCCCGCGCGCTCCTCGGCGTCCAGTTCGATCCCGAACTCGGCTGCCAGCGTCGCGGCCAACTCGTCGGCCGTCAAGATCCGTTCCTCGACGGATCCGTCCGTGCGCACGAGCGAGAGCGTCTCGCGCAGCAGTGATCTCCGCACGTCCGTGCCCGGCCTCTGGGCCACGATCTGGCCGAGGAAACGTGACTGCGGATGGCTTGAGCTGTAGTGGTTCAGGACGGTGAAGTCACCGGGCTGGTACGCCTGCGGCGAGAACGCGTACACGTCCATCCAGCCCGTCGCCCGCAATGAGCGCAGCACGTGGGTGCCGTCGTCCTCGACGCCGATGCCGAACGTCCAGCCGTCCTGCTCCACACGCACGCCGTCCCGCAGCGGCACGGGCTCCAGCGGCCCCTGCCAGCCGAACCCGACGTCGGCGAGCCACTGTTCGCCCTCGACCGTCACCGCGAGGAGCGCGTGGGTGACCGGCGGCAGCGCCGCACCCCGCGAGCGGTTGCGCGCACCGCGGCCCGCCACCTGGAAACCGATCTGTTCGAGGGCCGCCGCCAAGAGGGAGTTCTGCTCGTAGCAGTAGCCTCCCCGGCGCCGCTCGACGAGCTTGGCCTGAAGGCTCTTCAGGTCCAGGGGTATCGGCCTTCCCAGAGCGACGTCGAGATTCTCGAAGGGAATGGTCGAGGCGTGCGCCCGATGAAGGGCCGTCAAGGTCCGCAGATCAGGGGCGAGTTCTCCGCCGCTCCCGATGTCGTATCCGATTCTGGCCAGATATGCGTCGAGATCCAGCTCGTCACCGCTCCACAAACCGCTCTCCCCCTCAAGCGCCGGGTCCTCTGTCGTAGGCACATGACACCATGAGCAATCGGCCCAGGACCACGGGCTTTTGAACGGGGCGACGATACGAGGCGAGGCGTGCGCGGGGGCGCGCGCGGAGAGGGGAAGCACCATGAGCGGACTCAACAAAGGGGTGGGACGCGTCGAGGTCACGCTCAAGTGGGACCCCGCGCCGACCGGCATGCCCGCCCACGACCTGGATCTGGTCGCCGGGGTCTTCCCCACGGGCGACCCGTACGGCGCGCCGGCCCATCTGGTGCACTTCGGCAGCCGCTCCCCGGACGGCACGATCACGCTCCACCGCGACAGTCGCACGGGCCAGGGATTCGGCTACGACGAGGCCATGACGCTGGAGCTGGACCGGCTGGACCCGCGGTACGCGCGGGTGGTGGTGGGCGTGGCCATACAGCAGGGCGGTGGGCGGCTGACCTTCGGCGACATAGAAAACACGGGCATACGGGTCCGCGAGGGCTACACCGACCTGCTGACCCACGACTTCGCGGACGTCCCCGGGGCCCGTTCGGCGACGGTCGTGGAGTTCACCCGCGACGGAGCGGACGGCTGGTCGTACCGCTCGATCAGCCGCGGCTTCGACGCCGACCCGCAGACCTTCGGCACGCTCCTGGGCTCCGCGCCGGCCTGACCCGGCGCAGGCGAAAAGGGGCGCCGACCGGTGGTCGGCGCCCCTTCACGGGCGATCGGACGGACGATCCGGTGCGCTCAGCGGCTTCCGCCGCTCAGCGCACCGGCCGGCGTCAGCTGCAGCCGCTGGTCGAGCCGCAGCCCTCGCAGATGTAGCAGGAGCCGGCCCGCTGCATCTTCGTGCCGCAGGAGAAGCAGAGCGGGGCGTCGGCGCTGATGCCGAGCTGCATCTCGACGAGTTCCGCGGAGGTGTGGGCCTGCTTCGGGGCCGGGACCTCGACCTTCGCCACGGGGGCGGCCACGGCCTTCAGCTCGTGGCTGACGGGGGCGGACTGGGCCAGACCCTCGACGTCGACCTCGTCCTCGGCGGGCTCGTACGAACCCGTCTCCAGGTGGCGCTGACGCTCCTCGGCCGAGTGGATGCCGAGGGCGGAGCGGGTCTCGAAGGGCAGGAAGTCCAGCGCCAGTCGGCGGAAGATGTAGTCGACGATCGACTGCGCCATCCGCACGTCCGGGTCGTCCGTCATGCCGGCCGGCTCGAAGCGCATGTTGGTGAACTTCGAGACGTAGGTCTCCAGCGGGACGCCGTACTGCAGGCCGACGGAGACGGCGATGGAGAAGGCGTCCATCATGCCGGCGAGGGTGGAGCCCTGCTTGGACATCTTCAGGAAGACCTCGCCGAGACCGTCGTCCGGGTAGGAGTTGGCGGTCATGTAGCCCTCGGCGCCGCCGACGGTGAAGGAGGTGGTGATCCCCGGACGGCCCTTGGGCAGGCGCTTGCGGACCGGACGGTACTCGACGACCTTCTCGACGGCCTCGCGGATCGTCGCCTCGGACTTCGCGGTGACCTCGGCCTTCTCCTCCTCCTTCTTCTTGGCGGAGAGCGGCTGGCCGACCTTGCAGTTGTCGCGGTAGATCGCGAGCGCCTTGACGCCCATCTTCCAGGCCTCGAAGTAGACCTCCTCGACGTCCTCGACCGTGGCCGTCTCCGGCAGGTTCACGGTCTTGGAGAGTGCGCCCGAGATCCACGGCTGGATGGCGGCCATCATGCGGACGTGGCCCATCGCGGAGATGGAGCGCTCGCCCATGGCGCAGTCGAAGACCTCGTAGTGCTCGGTCTTCAGGCCGGGGGCGTCGATCACATTGCCGTGCTCGGCGATGTGGGCGACGATCGCCTCGATCTGCTCCTCCTGGTAGCCCAGGCGGCGCAGGGCCTGCGGGACGGTGCCGTTGACGATCTGCATCGAGCCGCCGCCGACGAGCTTCTTGAACTTGACCAGGGCGAGGTCGGGCTCGAGGCCGGTGGTGTCGCAGGACATCGCGAGACCGATGGTGCCGGTGGGGGCGATGACCGAGGCCTGGGCGTTGCGGAAGCCGTTCTTGGCGCCGAGGCGGATCACGTCCTGCCAGGCCTCCGTGGCGGCGGCCCAGATCGGCGAGTCCAGGTCGTCCATGCGGACGGCCTTGGTGTTCTCGTCGGCGTGCTGCCGCATGACGCGCTGGTGCGGCTCGGCGTTGAGGGCGTAACCGTCGTACGGGCCGACGACCGCGGCGAGCTCGGCGGAGCGCTTGTACGAGGTGCCGGTCATCAGGGAGGTGATGGCGCCGGCGAGGGCGCGGCCGCCGTCGGAGTCGTACGCGTGGCCGGTCGCCATCAGCAGGGCGCCGAGGTTGGCGTAACCGATGCCGAGCTGGCGGTAGGCGCGGGTGTTCTCGCCGATCTTCTGGGTGGGGAAGTCGGCGAAGCAGATGGAGATGTCCATCGCGGTGATGACGAGCTCGACGACCTTGGCGAAGCGCTCGACGTCGAAGGACTGGTTGCCCTTGCCGTCGTCCTTGAGGAACTTCATCAGGTTCAGCGAGGCGAGGTTGCAGGACGTGTTGTCCAGGTGCATGTACTCGCTGCACGGGTTCGAGCCGTTGATGCGGCCGGACTCGGGGCAGGTGTGCCAGTGGTTGATCGTGTCGTCGTACTGGATGCCCGGGTCGGCACAGGCCCACGCGGCCTCGGCCATCTTGCGGAAGAGCGCCTTGGCGTCGACCTCCTCGATGACCTCGCCGGTCATGCGCGAGGTGAGGCCGAACTTCCCGCCGGACTCGACGGCCTTCATGAACGTGTCGTTCACGCGGACGGAGTTGTTGGCGTTCTGGTACTGGACGGACGTGATGTCGTCGCCGCCCAGGTCCATGTCGAAGCCCGCGTCGCGGAGGGCGCGGATCTTCTCCTCCTCCTTGACCTTGGTCTCGATGAAGTCCTCGATGTCGGGGTGGTCGACGTCGAGGATGACCATCTTGGCCGCGCGGCGGGTGGCGCCGCCCGACTTGATCGTTCCCGCGGAGGCGTCGGCGCCGCGCATGAAGGAGACCGGGCCGGAGGCGTTGCCGCCGGAGGAGAGCAGCTCCTTGGAGGAGCGGATACGGGAGAGGTTCAGGCCGGCGCCGGAGCCGCCCTTGAAGATCATGCCCTCTTCCTTGTACCAGTCGAGGATGGACTCCATGGAGTCGTCGACGGACAGGATGAAGCAGGCGGAGACCTGCTGCGGCTGGGGCGTGCCGACGTTGAACCAGACCGGCGAGTTGAAGCTGAAGATCTGGTGCAGGAGGGCGTAGGCCAGCTCGTGCTCGAAGATCTCGGCGTCGGCGGGCGAGGCGAAGTAGCCGTAGTCCTCGCCGGCCTTCGTGTACGTCTTCACGATCCGGTCGATGAGCTGCTTGAGACCGGTCTCGCGCTGCGGGGTGCCGACCGCACCGCGGAAGTACTTGCTGGTGACGATGTTGACCGCGTTCACCGACCAGAAGTCGGGGAACTCGACGCCACGCTGCTCGAAGTTGATCGAGCCGTCGCGCCAGTTGGTCATGACGACGTCACGGCGCTCCCAGGCCACCTCGTCGTACGGATGCACGCCGGGGGTGGTGTGGATGCGCTCGATACGCAGGCCCTTGCTCGCCGACTTGGCTCCCTTGGTGCGGGAACCACGTGCCGGGCCGCTCGCCGTCTCTGTCATGCCGCCTCCCATATACGGGCAAAACACACTTTGGCACCCAGATAGTCCCAGGGCACCGTCTTCTGTACGTCGTTCTGTACTGCTGCCACAGGGACCACAGAGGGTCGCCCGGGGCACGTCTGCCGGGCCGCACGGCGGCCGGTCGCCGGGCCGTCGAGCGGCCCGGTCCGCCGATCAGTCGGCGGCGGTGGCGGGAACGGGGACCTCAGGGGTCGCGCCGGTCCCGCGGTTCTCAGCGGGAGGCCGCACGCGGAGCTCCGCGATGGCGGCCTCGAAGTCTTCGAGGCTGTCGAAAGCCTTGTACACGGACGCGAAGCGCAGGTAGGCGACGAGGTCGAGCTCCTGCAAGGGGCCGAGGATGGCCAGGCCCACGTCATGGGTGGTCAGCTCGGCGCTTCCGGTGGCGCGCACCGCCTCCTCGACCCGCTGGCCGAGCTTGGCGAGGGCGTCCTCGGTGACCGGTCGCCCCTGGCACGCCTTGCGCACGCCGGAGATGACCTTGGTACGGCTGAAGGGCTCGGTGACGCCGGAGCGCTTCACCACCATGAGCGAGCACGTCTCCACCGTCGTGAAACGACGGGAGCAGTCGGGGCACTGGCGGCGGCGTCGGATCGACGTCCCGTCGTCGGTGGTGCGACTGTCGACGACACGGCTGTCGGGGTGCCTGCAGAAGGGGCAGTGCATAGGTTCCGACCCTCCTCACGGCACGACTGACGAGCCTCGCCCGGCCCGTCAAGGCCCTGCGAAGCGACCACCAGCATAGGCGATACGGGCACCCCCGGCGGACCGAGGACCACTACCCCTGGGTGGTCGATGCCATCCAACCACTAGATCTTGGGTTGGGGCGGTTTCGACTGCTCCGCGTGTCGCGGCGCGGACACTCCCGCGGATCCTCACCTTCGGGTGCCACACTGGGAGGTGCACCGGTTGCTCGCGACCCAGCGGCGAAGGCTACCGTAACGACCGATTCGGGACGGCGGAGCAAGCGGGCTCATACACCCCCGCACATACACGCGTAAGGCAATCTGCGAATTTTCACTCGAACGTGTGTTTGGCGCAACCTTTCGAAAGCCACTACCGTTGTGCCAGCCAGGGAGACCATTCGAGAGGGGCCGACGACGTGACCACCACCGCAGACAGTGCCACCATCACCGCCCAGGACCGCTCCCAGGGCCGACTCGAGCCGGTGCACGCCATGAATGACGCAAGCATGAACGGCGAGGAGCCCGGGCGACCCGCCCGCGCCCTCCCCGGGCGACCTCCAGGCATCCGCGCCGACAGCTCCGGTCTCACGGACCGGCAGCGCAGGGTCATCGAAGTCATCCGAGACTCGGTCCAGCGGCGCGGTTACCCGCCGTCGATGCGGGAGATCGGACAGGCGGTCGGCCTCTCCAGCACCTCATCGGTGGCGCACCAGCTCATGGCGCTCGAGCGCAAGGGCTTCCTCCGCCGCGACCCGCACCGGCCCCGCGCCTACGAGGTCCGCGGCTCTGACCAGCCGAGCACCCAGCCGACGGACACCACCGGCAAGCCGGCCGCGTCGTACGTCCCGCTGGTCGGCCGGATCGCGGCCGGTGGCCCGATCCTGGCCGAGGAGTCCGTCGAGGACGTCTTCCCCCTCCCCCGCCAGCTGGTCGGCGACGGCGAGCTGTTCGTCCTGAAGGTCGTCGGCGACTCGATGATCGAGGCCGCCATCTGTGACGGCGACTGGGTTACCGTCCGCCGCCAGCCCGTCGCGGAGAACGGCGACATCGTCGCCGCGATGCTCGACGGCGAGGCCACCGTCAAGCGCTTCAAGCGCGAGGACGGCCACGTCTGGCTGCTCCCGCACAACGCGGCGTACCAGCCCATCCCCGGCGACGAGGCCACCATCCTCGGCAAGGTCGTGGCGGTGCTGCGGCGGGTGTGACGCTCCCCGCCGGCTCTGACCGGGCCCCGGGACCCACTGCGCCGGTCCCGGGGCCCTGCCGTGTCCTGACACCCCCTAGGCGTCGGCCGTCTTCGAGGCGGCGTCGATGGCCGCGAGCGACTTCCGCACCTGGTTGCGGTCCGTGGTGTACCAGAAATCGGGCAGCGAGGCCTTCAGATAGCTGCCGTAGCGGGCAGTGGCCAGCCGGGGATCGAGGACCGCCACGACGCCCCGGTCGCCGGTGGCGCGCACCAGTCGGCCGGCGCCCTGGGCCATCAGCAGGGCCGCGTGGGTCGCCGCGACGGCCATGAAGCCGTTCCCTCCGGCCTCCTCGACGGCCTTCTGCCGGGCACTCATCAGCGGGTCGTCCGGGCGCGGGAACGGGATCTTGTCCATGACGACCAGCTGACAGCTGGGCCCCGGGACGTCCACGCCCTGCCAGAGCGAGAGCGTGCCGAAGAGACACGTCTTCGGGTCGGCCGCGAAGTTCTTGATCAGCTCGCCCAGCGTGTCCTCGCCCTGGAGCAGGATCGGCAGCTCCGGGATCCGGGTCCGCAGCTCCTCCGCCGCCTGCTGCGCGGCACGCATGGAGGAGAAGAGACCGAGGGTCCGCCCGCCGGCCGCCTGCATGAGTTCGGTGAGCTCGTCGAGCATGTCGCCCCGCTCCCCGTCGCGCGCGGGGCGCGAGAGGTGCTTGGCGACGTACAGGATGCCCTGCTTCGGATAGTCGAACGGGGAGCCGACGTCGATGCCCTTCCAGACGGGCAGGTCGTCGCCCGTGGTGCCCTCGGGGGCCAGTCCGAGGGAGGCCCCGACCCCGTTGAAGTCGCCGCCGAGTTTGAGCGTGGCCGAGGCGAGCACCACGGACCGCTCCGTGAAGAGCTTCTCCCGCAGCAGGCCCGAGACGGTCAGCGGCGCGACCCGCAGCGAGGCCCCGAACCGGTCGTGGCGCTCGTACCAGACGACGTCGTACTCGGAACCGTGGGTGATCCGCTCCGCCACTCCGTGCACGGTCTCCACGGAGGCCATGGCCTGCTTGCGCACCGCGTCCTCGTCCTGCACGGCCCGGTCCCGGGTGTTGCCCAGGGCCGTGATCACGGCGCGGGCCGCGTCCCGCAGCGCCATCAACGCGTACGCGAGGTCTTCCGGGATCTCCTCCAGGCGGCCCGGCAGCGCCAGCTCCATGACCCGCTCGAAGCCCTCCGCGGCGGTCTGCAGCTGGTCGGCCGTCTTCTCGTCCACGAGCTTCGCGGCCCGGCGCACAGCACGGTTGACCTGGCCCGGCGTGAGCTCGCCGGTGGCGACACCCGTGACCCGGGAGACCAGCTCATGGGCCTCGTCGACGATCAGCACCTCGTGCTGCGGGAGCACCGGCGCGCCCTCGATGGCGTCGATGGCGAGGAGGGCGTGGTTGGTGACGACGACGTCCGCGAGCTTGGCGCGCTCGCGGGCCGCCTCGGCGAAGCACTCCGGCCCGTACGCGCACTTGCTCGCGCCGAGGCACTCCCGGGAGGAGACCGAGACCTGGGCCCAGGCCTTGTCGGAGACGCCCGGCGTCAGGTCGTCCCGGTCTCCGGTCTCCGTCTCGTCCGACCAGTCCCGCAGCCGCAGCAGGTCCTGGCCCAGCTTGCTGGTGGGCGCGGCCGCCTCGAAGGGGTCGAAGAGGCCGTCCTCCTCGTCCTGCGGGACGCCTTCGTGGAGCCGGTGCAGACAGAGGTAGTTCGACCGGCCCTTGAGCATGGCGAACTGCGGCCGGCGGCGCAGCTGCGGATGCAGCGCGTCGACCGTCCGGGGAAGATCGCGCTCGACGAGCTGGCGCTGGAGCGCCAGGGTGGCCGTGGCCACCACCACCCGCTCGCCCTGGGCGAGGGCCGGCACGAGGTAGCCGAGCGACTTGCCCGTACCGGTGCCGGCCTGGACGAGGAGGTGGGAGTTGTCGTCGATGGCCTCGGCCACGGCCTCGGCCATGGTGACCTGGCCGGGCCGCTCCGTGCCGCCGACGGCGGAGACGGCGGCGTGGAGGAGGTCGGGGAGGGATGGCTTCGTCATAGCCCTCCCACCCTACGGGGCGGCACTGACAGCCGGGTCACGCGAGCGGATTGGGGACGGTTCCATGGACGGCCGCGTGCGGACGCTCGGGCCGGTCCCGGTAGCCGTCCAGGTGCAGACGGTTGCGGTTGAGACAGAGCCGCTCGATGCGCGGTGTCAGGAGGTCGAAGAGCTCGAACCGTTCCTTCAGCTCGGGGAAGCGCGCCTGGTGCCGCAGGATCTCCGCGCGGACGAGGCTCCAGAAGTCCTCTTCGGGCACGCCGAGTTGTTCCTCGCAGAGCGGCGCCAGGTAGCGGAAGACACCGACGAAGAGCCCCGAGTGGATGAACTGGATCAGGAATCCGGGCTCCTCCGTCAACAGGACGGCCCGGACGTCATCCGGAAGGGTGGCGTGTTCGGGAAGGGGCTGGGCACAGATGTTCACATCGTCGACGAAGTCCTTGATCGCCAGGCGCACGGGGACGTCGTCGCCGTCGTACACGACGATGGCGTTCTCGCCGTGGGGCGAGAAGACGGTGCCGTACCGGTAGAGGAAGTGCAGCAGCGGGGGGAGCAGAGCGGTGAAGAGGTGCTGGAGCCAGACGACGGGGGCGAGCCCGGAGCGCTCGACGAGCTCGGCGACGAACGCCCGGCCGTCCGGGTCGGTGTGGAGGAGGGAGGCGAGGGTGCGGGCCCGCTCGCCGGGGGGCAGTTTCAGGGGCTCTCGCCAGATCGCGCCGAGCAGTTCCTTGTACTGGTAGGGCACTTCGGGCAGCCGGTCGTACAGCGGGTGCTCGACCGTGACGGAGGCGACCTCGCCGAGGAGGATCACCCCGCACTCGTCCCGCAGGAACGGGTCGGCCTCGCGCAGACCGTGGACCCAGGCGGTCACGGCGGGCGCGGCGAGGGTCCGCTCGGTGGGCAGTCCGCGCCAGACGAGGGTGTTGAGGACCGACAGCGGCAGCTTCACGGTGTGCCGGTCGGGGCGGCTGGTGTTGAGGAAGGTGCGGACGGACTGCTGCGGCAGACGGAGGTCGCCGTCGGCGGGGAGCGGGACGACGGTCCCGGCGGCGATGGCCGGGGCGTAGAGCGGCAGCAGGATCTCGTCCCACTGCCAGGGGTGGACGGGCAGCAGGAGGTAGCCGTCGGGTTCGTGGCCGCGGGCGGTCAGCGCGGCGCGGAAGGCGGCGTGCACCTCGGGGTCGAGTTCCCGGGCGTAGAGCCGGTCGGGGGTGTCGAGGCCTGTCACGCCCCGGTAGGCGGCGATGCGGTTGCTGACGGCGATCCACGGCAGTCGGGTCACGCGGCGGGCCTCGGGGGCCCAGCGGGCGGCGTCGGTGGCGGAGAAGCCGACGCGGCCCTTGTTGAGGACCAGCCAGGGGTGGCCGGTCTGGTGGCCTTCGAGTTCCGCGTAGGAGAGCTCGGCGAGGCGGGCGGCGGTGAGGGCGGTGTGGTCGAGGCGGGCGTCGGCGGCCAGGGTGGCGGAGAGCTCGCGGATCAGATGGCCGAGGGTGGCGCCGTCGAGCCGGAGGAGGCGGCGGGCGCGGACCAGGAAGTCGAAGGGGTCGGTGAGGGGGCGGCCCTCGTGGGTGACGGAGCCAGCGGTGACGCGCCAGCTGCCGTAGGCACCGCGGCGGGCACGGAAGGTGAGCGTGGTGCCGTCGTCGAGCCGCAGTGCATGACGGTCGGGCTCGCCGTCGTCCAGGGGGACGGGTTCGACGATCTCCTCGTAGGCGAACTCGGAGAGGGCCTTTTCGAGGAGGCGGGAGGACGCCCGGGTCCAGGCGGTGGCGTTCAGCTCGGGGGGCGCGAGCAGTTCGGGTGCCGGGTCGGGTCCGGTGGTGGGAGCCGGGGCGGCTGGGGCGGGTCGTGCGGAGTCGTGAGGTGCAGGGGACGTCGACACGAGGACTCCTCGGGGTGGGAACCGCTGTGGGTGGAGCGGCGTTGGCAAGGCAGGGGTGTTCACAGAACGTGACGAAGGGCCCGGTCGCGGATCATGAGCGCGGCTCTTTTGTCGGGGAGGTCGACTTCCGCCGCGAAGCGGAAGCCGCCGCTGAGGAAAGCGGAGACGGAGGGGGTGTTACGGATGTCGGGTTCGGCGAGGACGCGGGTGCAGCGGGGACGGTGGTCGAGGACCAGATCGGCGACGGCGCGCAGGAGCGTGGTGCCGACGCCGCGGCCCCGGTCGGTGACGCCGCCGATCAGCAGGTGGACACCCGTGTCGTGGGGAAGCGCCGGATAGTGCCGGGCGAGCGGGTCGAGGTCGGCGCGGTAGATCTCGAAGTAGCTCATGGGTGTGCCGTCGAGGACGCCGAGGCAGGGGACGCTCCGGCCGTCGCCCTCCAGTTGGGCGCGGACGTGCTCGGCGGTGACGGTGTCGGGTCCGGCGAGCTCCCAGAAGGCGGCGACGGCGGGGTCGTTCATCCATCGGGTGAGCAGCGGCAGGTCCCGTCCGAGTCGCACGGGTACGAGCCGGAAGGAGCCCACGGGGGTGTCGGTCGGCCCCCAGGCGGCGACGGAGTCCAGCAGATCGCCGTCGAGGAGGGCGACGAGGTC
>NZ_MWIG01000586.1:0-1138 GCF_002156145.1 Streptomyces sp. NRRL B-24572
AAATGAGACGACGTCTTAGTACTCCAGCAGGACTTTGGTGTCTGACCTAGGGCGATGCCGGGCGGCTGGAGTGTAGCGGGCCGGAAGCTGGTCAGGGGCGGTCTCGAAGAGACCGCCCCTCGATCGTGCGACAGCGTCGCTGGTAGTGGCAGCGGCGGGCGACCGCTTGGCGTCGGCGGCGCCAGTTCGACCAGCTCAGCGCGTGGCGTCGTCCGCGGCGTCCGCTCAGGTGCGGTGGCTGGGCACGACAAGCTGCCAGGAGTCGCCGAACCTCCGCCACTGTGAGCCCGACAGCCCCGAGCGTCTCACCTGTTCCTCCCCCTTTTCCCGGGGCTGGTGTGCCGTGGTTCCCAGGAAGGCGTGCGCGAGCATGGCGAGGGTGATGTGCCGATACCAGCCGACGTAGCGGCGAACTTCGTACTGGTCCAGGCCGCACTCGTTCTTCGCGGCCTGGAAACACTCCTCGATCGCCCAGCGCGTCCCGGCGATCCGCACCAACTCCTGAATGGTGGTCTCCAAGGGGGCGTAAGCGAGGTAGTAGGCGATCTCGTCGGGCTTGCGGATGCTGCGCCGGGCCAGCGCCCACCGCATCCGGTGGGGGACCTCGCCCCGCTGAATCGAAACTCAGCGGGGCGAGTTAACCAGCAGCGTCTGTTCCCGGGCGCCCTTTTTCGTGTCACACGCTCAGTGCGCGGTCAGGCCGAAGTTCTGGTTGCTGGTGTTGCTTGCACCGGGGCTGTTGATGTTGTTGTTGGTGCTGATGTTGTTGAACATGGGGAGCAGGCCACTGAGGTTGATGGGGAGCAGGGATCCATTTCCCCCGTTGCCGTTGCCCGTGGTGCAGTTGCCACCGGGGATGCTCACCGTGTCGGTGGACGCATCGCTGGCAGTGCTCTGTGTGTCGATCGCGGTGGCCGTGTTGGTGACCGTGCAGGGAGCGTCAGCGGCGACGTTGACGGTGATGTCGACCGCGAAGCTGCCGCCGACAGGCAGCGGCTCGGATCCGCACTGAGCTGTTTGGTTGTCGGGGTGGGAACAGATCACTTCGAAGGTGTTCGGGCTTTCGACGCTGACGTTCGCCACGGTGAGCCCGGCTGGCACGACGTCGACCAGGCGGATAAGAGGTCCTAACAAAGGC
>NZ_MWIG01000587.1:0-836 GCF_002156145.1 Streptomyces sp. NRRL B-24572
ACCCGGGGGCGTACGAGACCGGACTCGTACGCCGTGACCACCAGCTGGGCCCGGTCGCGGGCGCCGAGCTTGGCCATGGCCCGGTTGACGTGCGTCTTCACGGTCAGCGGGCTGACGTCGAGCCGCTCGGCGATCTCGTCGTTGGAGAGACCGCCCGCGACGAGGACGAGCACTTCGCGCTCGCGGGCGGTGAGCGCGGCGAGCCGCTCGGAGCGGGCGCCGACGCCCGCGTCCGCGGGGTCCGCGCCCGGGCCGCCCTGGGCGAGGAAGCTGGCGATCAGGCCCTTCGTGGCGGCCGGGGAGAGCAGCGCCTCGCCGGCGTGCGCGATCCTGATCGCGCCGAGGAGCTCCTCCGGCTCGGCCCCCTTGCCGAGGAAGCCCGAGGCGCCGGCGCGCAGCGACTGCACGACGTACTCGTCGACCTCGAAGGTGGTCAGCATGACGATCCGTACGTCGGCGAGCTCGGGATCGGCGGTGATCATCCGGGTCGCGGCGAGGCCGTCGGTGCCCGGCATGCGGATGTCCATCAGGACGACGTCGGGCCGCGTGGCGCGGGCCAGCGCGACCGCCCCGTCGCCGTCGGGCGCCTCCCCGACGACCTCCATGTCCGGCTCGGAGTCCACCAGGACCTTGAAGGCGCTGCGGAGCAGGGCCTGGTCGTCGGCGAGCAGTACGCGGATGGTCATGCGCGGTCCTCCCCCGTGCGGGACGTCACCGGCAGTATCGCCTGGACGCGGAAGCCGCCGCCGTAGCGGGGGGCGGCGGTGAGGGTGCCGCCGAGCGCGCCGACCCGCTCGCGCATGCCGAGCAGTCCGTGCCCGCCGACCGGGGGCTGC
>NZ_MWIG01000588.1:0-5526 GCF_002156145.1 Streptomyces sp. NRRL B-24572
CGCCGGCGCCCTTCGGGTCGGTGGCTTCACGGCCCGTGGCCCCCTGCCGCTCGCCGGTCTCGCGCCGGCCGCCGGGCAGTCCCCGGGAGGACACGGCCTCCTCGGCCTCCCTGCGGGCCTCCTTGTCCCCGCTCTCTCCCTCCGCGTCGGCAGGCGTGGTGCGCGGCCGGCCGGCGCGGTCCTCGTCCGTCCTGTGCTGCTTCTGCTCGCCCATGGTCCCTCCTCCGTCTCCGTTCCGTCGCGGGGCGTGTGCGCCCCTCCTCATCGCTCGGGCCCCTCCTCCGGGGTCGACCAGGAATCCCGCCCCGCCTCCATGGGCGGCGGCTGGGCGACACGGGCGTCCCGCCGTCGGCGGGCGACGCGCCGTGAACCCCACCAGAACGCGGCGATCAGCACCACGACCAGCACCACTCCCACCAGGATCAGGAACAGTGAGGACGATCCGGAGGCGGCGAGTCCGGAGGCGGCGGCCAAGGAGAGGGTCATGATTCTTCCTTTCTGGCGGGTTTGGAACGGTATGTCGAATTCCGTCCCCGTCGGTCCGGGCGGCGGCGCGCCCGGCCCGGCGACGGGATCAGTCGGCCGGTAGCCAGCAGGCGATCACCCTTCCGCTGCCGGGGGACAGCGACTCCCAGCCCCCGGGCAGCTCGATCAGCACCACGCCCGAGGTCGGGAAGCCCGCCCTCACCCGTTCCAGCAGCTCAGGAGGGCCGCTCCCGCACAGGCCGGCGGCCGGCTCGCGGATCCCCGGGCTGTGGCCGACGAGGCCCACGGTGCGAAGGCCGGGGCTCTGCTCGGCCAGGACGGAGACCAGCGTGCCGGGCGGCGTCTTGGAGAGGCGTTCGTCGTAGACGACGGGCGGCGGGTCCTCCAGTGCGGAGGCGGCGAGCTGCCAGGTCTGGCGGGTCCTGCGCGACGGGGAGCAGAGCAGGAAGTCGGGTTCGAGACCGGAGCCCGCGAGCCGGCGGCCGGTCCGGGGCGCGTCGCCCCTGCCTCGCTCGCTCAGCTCGCGGTCGAAGTCGTCGATCCGCCGGTCCTTGCGCACGGCCTTCGCGTGGCGAACCAACAGCGGCCGGACCCCGGCCGGTGGTGCCCGCCTGTATCCGGGCTCCGGGCACATGACGTCTCCTTCCGTGCGTACGGCTCCGGGTCGTTCCGGAAGATGCGCGTACCCCGTCTCCGTGATCGCACGCACGGGCGGGCGGGCGAACCCGGCCCTCCGGACGGACGGCCGGGCGCGGCCGGTGCGCGGTGACGGCGTCACGAGGGCCCTCGGGTGTGTGCCGCGCAGGCTTGTCACGTCGTCGTGGCGACCGGGATGCCCTCCAACGGCTGGAGGTCCGTCTGCCTGCCGTTGCCGCTGTTGTCCCGCTTGACGGCGCCCGGACCGCCATCCTCGACCGGGTGCTCGACGAGTACGCCGAGGCGACGAAGAAGAACCAGAGCGTCGTACCCGTCCCGATGCGCATGGCCATGGGCGAGGTGATCGGCGACTACGGCTCCGACGTGCACCGGATCCTCGGCAGGAACCTGGACGGCCCGACCGACTTCAACGACCTGGACATCGACCGGGGCGCTCTCACGAGGATCATCCGGTCCACGGCCGAGGACCCGCAGGCCTTCGGTGTCGTCCACGCCTCGCAGACCGCCGTGATCGCCGACGGCCTCGACCGCTTCCCCGCGGACTCCTACCGCAAGGAGGGCCGACGCAGGCGCTCTGTCTCGGATCGCTCGGCCCGAGGACGGCGGCACTGATCGACGACGGCCAAGGCGGTGCCGTCGGTGCGGAGGAGACGGAACGGAAGGGCACCGGTGACCATGCCGTGTTCAAGACGTGTCAGGTGGAACGTGCCGACGCGGACAGCGACATCCCACGCGGCGTCTACGGACCGACGGTCCAGGACACGGGGAGCGCCCCCGGACAGAGGAAGGGTTCCGTCCCCCTCGGCCCCGGATCCACCGGCTGGGCACTCCCCGACCAGGCCGAGGCCGCCCTGCCCGCCGACTGCGCCGCCCGCACGGGCTCGACCGCCCCGTACGTCACCGTCTCGCTCAGCGCGCCGTCGCAGGCGGAGAAGAAGGGCCTCATCGACCGGGACACCGGCATCCGCAACAGTGCGGCCGTCGTACGGGAGGCCGCCGTCGGCGATGGTGAGGGTCTTGCCGACGGCGGCCTTGGCGCCGGATTCCTCCCCTGCCTTGCAGTCGTTGCGGTTCCCGGCGAGCGGCCGGCCGACCACGACGACCAGGCGGGTTTCGGCGTCGATGAGGACCTGGTGGTTGGTGGAGTACCGGTAGTTCTTCGACCGCTCGGCGATCGTGTGGTCCCGGGTGGGGACCAGGGTGCCGTCCACGATGAGCACGGTGTCTTTCGCGAACCGCTTGCGGGGCTGGAAAGCGAGCATCGGCCCGAGGTGGTCGATGATGCGGTCCGCCGCCGACTTCGAGGTCGGAGCGATCTCGGCAACGCGCGCAGCCCTCCGGGCGCGAGTACGGAGATCCTGGAACTGGCGTCGCGCTCAGAAGAAGCTGAGAACTTGATGTGCCAGGCTGGCGCGCCTGTTCGACATGTGGTGCGACCCATTCAGTGAAGGAGCTCCTCCGTGAGCCTGGTCAACGGCCTGCCCGCGCACATCCTGCTCGTGCATTTCGTCATCGTGCTCGTCCCCCTGACCGCGCTGGCGCTGACGGTCGGCGTGATCCGCCCGACGGTGGCGCGGCGGATGGGCATCGCGCTGCCGTTGCTCGCGCTGGTCACGCTTCTGAGCGTTCCGCTCGCCACGGAGGCCGGGGAATGGCTGGAGCGCCACGTCGACGGCGACGCGATGGTCCGCCGGCACGCCGAGCTCGGCGACGGTCTGCTCCCCTGGGCCGCGGGCCTGTTCGCGTTGGCGGTCGTCGTCTGGTGGGCGGCTCGCCGCAGCGGGGTGCCCGTGAACGGATCCGCGTCCGGCACCTCGCACGGCAACCCCTGGTCCGCCGCACCGGTCAGGATCGCGGCCGTGGTCCTGTCTCTCGTCGTGGCCGCGGGCGCCGTCGTGGACGTGTACCGGATCGGTGATTCCGGGGCGAAGGCCGCATGGCACGACGGCTTCTCCACGACGGCGACGGGCGGTCACGGGGACGACGACTGATCCGGCGGCGGCTCTCCCGTCCGGACCGTTCCGCCGGGAGACGCCCGCCACCCGGCGCGGGTCCGGCTCACGCGGTCCCCAGCGGAAGCCGCACCGTGAACGTCGTCGACCCCGGTGCGCTTTCCAGGCTCACGCCTCCCCGGTGCGCCTTCACCACGGCCGCGACGATCGACAGGCCGAGTCCCGCGCCGCCGCCCGCGTCCTTGGTACGGCGGTCGGCGCGGGTGAAGCGATCGAAGACTCCCGACCGGATGGCGGAGGGGACGCCGGGCCCGTCGTCGTGCACCATCAGGGCGGCCGTCGTGTCCTCCACCTCAAGGGTCACCGTCACCTTGGTTCCGGCAGGGGTGTGGGCACGCGCGTTGGCCAGGAGGTTGGCCACCACCTGGTGAAGGCGGTGCTCGTCACCGGTGACCGTCACGGGCTCTTCCGGGAGTTCCAGCTCCCAGCGGTGGGCGGGCCCCGCCGCCCGAGCGTCCGTGACCGCTTCGAGGACCAGGTGCGTGAGGTCGACGGGGAACGCGTCGAGCGGGCGGCCGGCATCGAGGCGGGCGAGCAGCAGGAGGTCGTCGACCATGGCGCCCATCCGGCCGGATTCGGCGACGATGCGTTCCAGGGACCGGGTGATCTCCGGTGGCACCGGACCGGGGTTGAGCAGGGCGAGTTCGGCGTGGCCGCGTACGGTGGCGACGGGGGTGCGCAGCTCGTGACTGGCATCGGCGGCGAAGCGGCGCAGCCGCTCCTCACTCGCATGCCGTTGGGTCAGGGCGTCCTCGACGTGGCCGAGCATGCGGTTGAAGGCGGAGGCGAGTCGGCCCACCTCGCCGCGCGGGTCGGACGCGGGGACACGCGCCGGCAGGGCGACCTCGCCGCTGGCCAGCGGCAGCTCGCTGACCCGGGTGGCCGTCGCGGCGACCCGGCTCAGCGGGCGCAGCGACCAGCGCACCCACAGGGCCCCCGCGACGCCGGTGACGGTGACCGCCGCACCGAACACGATCCCGGCGACCAGCTCCAGGCGGTGGATGGGCGCCTCGACGGGCTCCCAGGGAAGTCCGGTCACCAGGACGTCTCCGTCGGCGCCCGCCGCCGCCATGACGCGGTACTCGTGCAGAGCGGAGAGTCCGACGGTGTGGCCCCTGCCATCGGCCGGGACCGCGACGAGCCGTATCCCGTCGGTGGTGGTGAGCGCGACGGACGCGGTGCCGGTGGGACGTACGACGGCCGCGTCGACGACCGTGCCGTGGCGCAGCAGGGCGCCGAAAGTGCCCGCGGACTGGCGGCGCGTGTCGCCGTGCTCGTCGCCGTCATGGTCGTCGGCCGGCGGGCCGGAGTGCTCCAGGCTCGCCGGGAAGCGGGTGCCGACCTCGGTGAGCTGCTCGTCGAGGCGGCCGGTGAGGAAACCCTCCAGCTCGACCACCGCCGCCACGCCGACCGCGGCGCAGCACACGGCGAGCAGCACCACGAGCCCGAAGGTGAGCCGGGCGCGCAGGGTACGGGGCAGCGGAGCCCTCATGCGGCGGCCGGCTTCAGCACGTAACCCGCCCCGCGCACGGTGTGGATCATGGGCTCGCGCCCCGCGTCCACCTTCTTGCGCAGATAGGAGATGTACAGCTCGACGACATGGGCGCGGCCCCCGAAGTCGTACGACCAGACGCGATCCAGGATCTGTGCCTTGCTGAGGACGCGCCGCGGGTTGCGCATGAGCAGGCGCAGCACTTCGAACTCGGTGGGGGACAGCTCGATCAGCCTGCCCGTCCGGGTCACCTCGTGGGCGTCCTCGTCCATCACCAGGTCGCCCACGGTCAGCACCGGCCCCTCGGACTGCTGCCGGGCCATGCCCGCGCGGCGCAGCAGCCCGCGCATCCGGGCGACGACCTCCTCGAGGCTGAACGGTTTCGTGACGTAGTCGTCGCCGCCCGCCGTGATGCCCGCGATGCGGTCCTCCACCGTGTCCCGGGCGGTGAGGAAGAGGACGCAGACATCGGGTCGCACGGCGCGCAGAGCGCGCAGGACGGCCAGGCCGTCGACGTCCGGGAGCATCACGTCCAGGACGACGGCGTCCGGCATCAGCTCCCGGGCCGCGGCGACCGCCGAGGCCCCGTCGTCGGCCGTGCGGATCAGCCAGCCCTCGTAGCGCAGGGCTCCGGACAGCACCTCGGCGAGGTCGGGGTCGTCGTCGACGACGAGGACCCGCAGGGGGGTACCGTCGGCGCGGAGCATGTCGGCGCGGGTGCCGGTTCGGCGTGTGGTGACGGTCATGCCCCCAAGGTGGCGGCCGCCACTGAGAGGTCTCTTTCCCTGTCCTGTGAAGTCCCTGAGAAAGGGACCGGGGGCCGGGGCCTCAGGGGATCAAGGTTTCACGTGAAACGGCACGGCTCGGTTCGACGCGAAC
>NZ_MWIG01000589.1:0-7467 GCF_002156145.1 Streptomyces sp. NRRL B-24572
ACTTCGCGGACTTCCTGGAGAAGAACTACGAGCCGGTCGACCCGCTGTTCCGGCTCGCCGAGCAGACCAGCGTGGTGCTCCTCAACGGCGGCGGCTTCGACGGCCCCGAGTGGTCGGTCCGCGTCTCGCTCGCCAACCTCGACGACCTGGACTACCTGAAGATCGGCCACCACCTGCGGGCGATCTTCAACGACTACGCGGAGGAGTGGAAGGTCGCGCGGGCGTCCGCGTGAGGACGCGTGGGGGCGTCGCGCGTCCGCTTGGGAGACAGGGGTGCGCGCCCCGGCCGGAACCACCCCACCGCCGACCGGGGCGCGCACCCCTGTCTCCCAAGCGGACGCGCGACGCCCCCACGCGTCCTCACGCGGACGCCCGCGCGACCTTCCACTCCTCCGCGTAGTCGTTGAAGATCGCCCGCAGGTGGTGGCCGATCTTCAGGTAGTCCAGGTCGTCGAGGTTGGCGAGCGAGACGCGGACCGACCACTCGGGGCCGTCGAAGCCGCCGCCGTTGAGGAGCACCACGCTGGTCTGCTCGGCGAGCCGGAACAGCGGGTCGACCGGCTCGTAGTTCTTCTCCAGGAAGTCCGCGAAGTCCTTGCCGTGCACCCGCTCCGCCTCCGCGAGGAGGTCGAGCTCGATGTAGTACCCGGCCCGCTGCGGGTCCTCGGCGATCTTCATCTGGGCGCCTTCGAGGAGCAGGTCGAGGCGCTGCTTCACGATGTCGCGGATCTTGTGCTTGTAGGCCTGGCCCTCCTCCAGCATGTCGAAGAGGGAGAAGAGCGCCATCATCACCTGCTGGGGGAGGGAGAGCCCGGCGGTGTGGTTGAGGGCGACCTGGCGGGAGTCGGCCACGAGCCGGTCGATGAAGCGGATCTTCTCCGGCTCCAGGGACAGCGATCCGTACCGCCTGTTCAGGCGTTCCTTCTCCGCCTGCGGCAGACCGGCGATCATCCCGTCGATGACGTTGTCGTCGTGGAGGCCGATGACGCCGAGCCGGTGGCCGGTGCAGCCGTAGTGCTTGGAGTACGAGTACACGAGCATCGTGTTGCGCGGGATCTCGGCCGCGAGCGAGCGGAAGCCCTCGACGAAGGTGCCGTACACGTCGTCCGTGACGATCAGCAGGTTCGGGTTCGGTCCTGCGACGATGTCCTTGATCTGGTTCGCGACGCGCTCGCTCATCGCGAGGGACGGCGGGTTGGACGGGTTGACGACGCAGACCAGCCTGACCGACGGGTCGGCCAGCTTGGCGACCTCCTCCGTCGGGTAGCGCCACTCGCGCACCCCGGTCTCCGCGAAGAGGCTCGCGTTGACGGTGACGACGTCGAACTCGTACGTGTCGAGCTCGGGGATCTCGATGTACGGGGTGAAGACCGGCACCATCAGGGCGATCTTGTCGCCCTTCCTCAGGATCCCGTTCTTCATCAGCGAGTCGAAGATGTAGCACATCGCGGCCGTGCCGCCCTCGGTCGCGAACAACGACAGGTTCCCGGCGGGCGGGCGCTTGTCGAACATCTCGTCGTGGACGTAGCCGCGGACGATCTGCTCGGTGTGGGTGAGCATCCGGTCCGGTACGGGGTAGTTGTCGCCGATCGTGCTGTCGGTCAGCTCGTGCACGAAGGCGTCCCTGTCGAAGCCGAAGCGCTCGACCGCGTACTCCACGCAGCTCTGCAGCAGTTCGATGCCCGGCAGGTCCGGGTGGCGGCGCACGAAGGTGTCGAAGCGCTCGGCGGAGCCCCGGAGTTCGGGCATGCCGCCGAGGTCGTCGGCGGTCCAGACCCGGCGCGACTCGGAGAGCGCGAAGTAACCGAGCGCGTAGAAGGCCTCGCGGGGGCCGGTGGCGACCCAGTTCGGGTTGCCGCGGCCCGCGTTGAGCATCTGGGCCTGCGACTTCTCCTTCTGGCCCGGCTTGTCGGCCTGCACGGCCTGCGCGAGCTGGATGAACTTGTCCTTCAGCTCGAACGGCGAGAGCTGCGCGAAGGACTGGATCTCCTGACGGGTGAACGTGGTCTTGGGCACGGCGGGGTTCCTTAGTGGTTGAGGATGACGATGACGGCGCCCCAGATGGTCAGCAGGACGTTGCCCACCGCGTAGGGGATCGTGTAACCGAGCGTCGGGATCTGCGACTTGGACTGCTCGTTGATCGCGCCGATCGCCGCGGTCGTCGTCTGGCCGCCCGCCAGGACGCCCATCAGGATCGGGAAGCGGATCTTCTGTACGTGGTGGCCGACGAGGAAGCCCACGATCAGCGGGAGCACCGTCGCCACCGCGCCCCACACGAGCAGCCCCCAGCCGGCCGTCGACAGGCCGCTGGTGAAGCTCGGCCCGGCGTTGATGCCGACGACCGCGACGAAGAGGCACAGGCCCAGGGTGTCCATGAACCACTGGGCGCCCGGCGGCACGTTGCCGTACGTCGGGTACTTGCCGCGGATCCAGCCGAAGACCAGGCCCATGATCAGCGCGCCGCCGGAGGTGGACAGCGAGATCGGGACGCCCGAGACCGTCAGGGCCGGGATGCCGATGCAGCCGCCGAGGAAGATGCCGAGCCCCACCCACAGCATGTCGGTGGCGAAGGAGGTCGGCACGGGCTTGCCGATCGCCTTGCCCGCCGGGTCCACGAGCCGCTTCGGACCGGTCAGGATCACCGTGTCGCCGCGCTCCAGCTTCGTGGACAGCCGGTACGGGAACTCGGCGCCCGAACGGTAGATCCTGTCGATGTACACCCCGACCATGAAGGGCTCCCGGCGCAGCTCCGCGACCGTCTGCCCCAGGTGCGCCTTCTCCGAGGCGACCACGTGCAGCGTCTCGGTCTGGTAGCCGAGCAGCTCCACGTCGTCGGTCTCCGGGCCGATGTGCGTACGGGCGTCGAAGTCGACGAGCGAGCCGCGCAGGGCGCTCACCGCGAGGACGTCGCCCGAGCGCAGCACCGTCTGCTGGCTGGGCGCGAGGATCTTCCCCTCGCGCCGCACCCGGGTGATGTAGATCCGGTGCCCGAGCTCCTTCTGCTGGTTCTCGAAGTCGTCGATGGTCCGGCCGACGAGCGGCGAGTGGTCCATCTCGTACGCGCGGAGGACGACCTCGTAATAGCCCTCGTCCAGGTCCGGGTTGTCGCCCGGGGTGTCCAGCTCCTTCGCGAGCTGCGCCGACTCGGCGGCCAGGTCCCGCTTGTAGAGCTTGGGCAGGACGTTCGCGAGGAGCATCGCGCAGAGGATCGTGCCGAGCGGGTACGTGACGGCGTAGCCGATCGCGACCAGGTTCTCCTCGTTCTTCATCTGGTCGGCGGAGAGCCCCGGCAGGTTCCCGATGGCGTCCTGGGCGACGCCGATGACGGCGGACTGGGTGAGCGCGCCGCCGAGGAGACCGGCGGAGAGCCCGGGGCCGTACCCCAGCATCACGGCGAAGCCCCAGGAGACGAGGAGGCCCGTCACGCAGACCACGACCGCGTTGACGACCTGCGGCAGGCCGTCCTTCTTCAGGCCACGGAAGAACTGGGGGCCGACCTTGTAGCCGAGGGCGAAGAGGAACATGGTGAAGAAGAGGTTCTTCACCGTGCCGTCGATCGTGACCTCGAACTGGGCGCCGAGCAGCAGCCCCGCCACCAGGCAGCCGGTGACGGCGCCGAGCGCGATCGCCTTGTAGCGGAGCTTGCCGAAGAGGAAGCCGAGCGCCACCGTGATGAAGACCAGCAGCTCGGGGTGGGGGTGGAAGATGTTCCGGTTGAGGAAGTCGATCATTGCGGCTCCTCACGCCCCCAGGATGCCGACGAGCAGGGGCCCGGTCAGCGGGAGCAGGAAGTTCGACAGCGTGTACGTGATCGTGTAGCCGAGCATCGGGACCGAGCTCTGGGCGACCTGCGTCACCGAGGTGATCGCCGGGGTCGAGCACTGCTGGCCCGCGATGGCGCCGATGAGCAGCGGTTTCTCGATGTTCAGGAACTTGCGGCCGACGATCAGCGAGATCGTCGCCGGCACCAGGACCATCGCGATCCCCGCGAACGGCAGCAGCACCCCGTACTGCTTGAGCAGCGGCCAGGCCTGCGGGCCCGACACCAGGCCCGTGCAGGCGATGAAGATCGCCAGGCCCATGTCCTTGAGGGTGGTGGCGGCCTGCGGCGGGAAGGCGCCGAAGGTCTGGGTCCGGGAGCGGAACCAGCCGAAGAGCAGCCCGGAGACCAGACAGCCGCCGCCCGTGCCGAGCGACATCGGGACGCCGCCGAACTTCACCGAGATCTGGCCGATGAGGCTGCCGCAGACGATGCCGAGGCCCAGGTAGATGAAGTCGGTGGCGTCGTTCTTGACGGTCGCGCCGACCTTCGCCGCCAGCTTTCCGAGACCGGAGCGCGCGCCGACCAGGGTGAGCACGTCGCCCCGCTGCACGACGGTCTCCGGGGTGGCGGGCAGGTGCTGCTCGTTGCGGAGCACGTCCGTCACGTACACCCCGCCGGAGGAGAACTCCGGGTGCTCCTTGGTGAGGGCGTCGATGGACTTGCCGGCCGCCGCCTTGTCCGTCAGGGAGACCTGGGTGGTGGCGAGCGGGGTGTCGAGGCCGGGGATCGCCGGGGTCTCGGGGCCGACGCGCCGCCCCGCGTCGATGATGTTGGACCGGCGGCCCACCATCAGGACCAGGTCGGAGAGGGTCAGCTCGAAGTCGGGCGGGGGAGGGGTGAGGAGCTTGGTGCCCCGCTTCACCGCCTCGACGGTGACCCGGCTGCCGTTCTGCCGCTCCACCTGGGAGACGGTGGCGCCGTCCGCGAGCGTGACCAGGAACGTCCGGCCGACCATGCCGGGGAGCGCCTCGCGCTCGTCGGACTCCAGACCGCCGCCGGAGCCGCGCATCTTCTCCCAGAGGGCGCGGGAGGCGTCGCGGAGGTTGATCCGCAGCAGCATCGGCATGATCTGGCTGGTGTAGATGACGATGGTGACGAGGCCGAAGAGGTAGCAGACCGTGTACGCGGTGGCGACGTGCCCCTGGTACTCGGTGATCTGCTGCTGCGTCAGGTCGGAGAGCTTGCCGATGGCCTCCGTGGCCGTGCCGACGACCGCGGACTCGGTGGCGGCGCCGGCGAGGATGCCGGCGGCGGTGCCGACGTCGAGGTCGAAGGCCTTGGCGAGCCCGAGGGCGATGCCGATGACGCAGACGACCTCGATGAGGCAGAGGGCGAAGAAGCGCAGGCTCTTCCTGTTGAGGTTGGCGAAGAACTGGGGGCCCGCCAGATAGCCGAGCGAGAAGATGAAGATCGCGAAGAAGATCGTCTTCACGTCGTCGGAGATGACGACCTTCGTCCAGGCGCCGAGGAACAGGGCGACGATCAGCGTGCCGCAGATGCCGCCGAGTGTGATGGGGCCGACGCGGAGCCTGCCGAGCAGGTAGCCGGCGGAGAGGCAGAGGAAGAGGGTGAGTTCGGGGTGGTCGCGGAGCACTCCCACGCGGCCTCACCTAGACCAAAGATGGGAAAATGTGAAGAAATTGGACATAAGGGGACGCTAGCAGGGGGCAGGGAGAAGTGGATCACTGCATCGCCCGTACGGGTGAAGGCGTGCGGGAACGACTCAGGCCCCGGTTCATACGAACCGGGGCCTGAGTCCATCAGGGTGAGTAACGGGACTCGAACCCGCGACATCCTGGACCACAACCAGGTGCTCTACCAGCTGAGCTATACCCACCACGACCGGTCTTTCGCCCGAGGGCTTCCCTGACCGGCCGAGAAGAAGTCTACAGGGTTCTGGAGGGTGCTCGCGCCACCGTTTTCCGCGGGGGCTTCCCGGGGCTTCCGGGGGCGCGAGCGGGAGGTCATTCCGACGCGGGCAGGACGTGGCGCGCCGCGATCTGCTTCGCGGTCTCCGAGTCCGGGCCGGGCTGCGGGACGAAGATCGCCTCGCGGTAGTAGCGAAGCTCGGCGATGGACTCGCGGATGTCGGCGAGCGCCCGGTGGTTGCCGTTCTTCTCCGGACTGTTGAAGTACGCCCTCGGGTACCAGCGGCGGGCCAGCTCCTTGACCGAGGAGACATCGACGATCCGGTAGTGCAGATGGCTCTCCAGGGCGGGCATGTCGCGCGCGAGGAAGCCGCGGTCCGTGGAGACCGAGTTCCCGCACAGCGGAGCCTTGCCCGGCTCCTTGACGTGCTCGCGGATGTACGCGAGGACCTGGGCCTCCGCGTCGGCGAGCGTGGTGCCGTCGGCGAGCGCGTCGAGCAGCCCGGACTTCGTGTGCATCTCGCGCACGATGGCCGGCATGGTCTCCAGGGCCGCGTCCGGCGGGCGGATCACGATGTCCACGCCTTCGCCGAGCACGTTCAGTTCCGAGTCGGTGACCAGCGCGGCCACCTCGATGAGTGCGTCGTCCGTCAGCGAGAGCCCGGTCATCTCGCAGTCGATCCACACCATGCGATCGTTCATGCGTCCTACCTTAGGGCCCTTCCCGCTGATCGGACCGGCCCCGCGGGCCTTCAGGACCGCCCGGGACAGGCCGACGGGCCCCCGGGGGAGGTGTCCCCGAGGGCCCGTCGGTCCTGCGTCGCGCCGCTTGTGGCGGCGGCGGTCTGTGACGGCGCGCTGCGCCGGCCGGAAGGGCCGGTTACGGCGCGCTGCGCTGCCCCGGCAGGGCCGGGCGGCCCGGGGCGTACGCGTCCGACTGCGGCTTGCCCGGCTCCAGCGGCCTGCGGAGCCCCGCCGCACCCTGGGCGGGCACTGCGGCCTCGAGGACCGCCGTACCGGCCTCGCCCTGCGGTCGCCGGGCGCGGTACGCCGCGCGGTAGGCGGCCGGCGAGGAGCCCAGCTGGCGCCGGAAGTGGCCGCGCAGCGCCACCGGGGAGCGGAAGCCGCACCGGCCGGCGACCTCGTCGACCGAGTAGTCGGAGGTCTCCAGGAGCCGCTGCGCCTGCAGCACCCGCTGGGTGATCAGCCACTGCAGCGGGGCGGAGCCCGTCAGCGAGCGGAACCGGCGGTCGAAGGTCCGCCGTGACATGTAGGCGCGCGCGGCGAGCGTCTCCACGTCGAACTGCTCGTGGAGGTGCTCCAGCGCCCAGGCGACGACCTCGGCCAGCGGGTCGGCGCCGATCTCCTCGGGTAAAGACCTGTCGAGGTAGCGCTCCTGACCGCCGCTGCGCCGCGGCGGGACGACCAGCCGGCGCGCGAGCGCGCCCGCGGCCTCGGTGCCGTGGTCGGTCCGCACGATGTGCAGACACAGGTCGATTCCGGCCGCGGTGCCGGCGGAGGTCAGCACGTCCCCGTCGTCGACGAAGAGCTCCCGCGGGTCCACGTGGACCGACGGGTAGCGCTTGGCGAGCGTCGGCGCGTACATCCAGTGCGTGGTCGCCGGGCGGCCGTCGAGCAGTCCGGCCGCGGCCAGGACGAACGCGTCCAGCTCGCCCTTGCGCACGTAGCCGACGCGGGTGTCGACGTTGCCGCGGATGGGGACGCAGGTGATGTCGAGGCCGTGGTCGCGTGCGTACGCGTGGAGCTGCGCCATCC
>NZ_MWIG01000059.1:0-20751 GCF_002156145.1 Streptomyces sp. NRRL B-24572
GGCTTCTGGGAGTCCGACTCGACGCGGACGACGAGTCCGGAGTCGCCCAGGACGACCCGGTCACCGGCCCGCGGGCCGTGCACGGATCGTACTCGTACGGGTCCATGTGCCGGCTGCTGCCGGGCGAACAGTGATCGCTGTGTCTGGTGGGCCTGCTCATCGCTCCGCCCCTTCCGTTCCGAGGTAGCCGCAGGCTGCGGCGCGCTTCAGGGCCTCTTCCTTCGCGCCGGGCGCGTCGAGCGGCCCGTCGACCAGGCCCGCGAAACCGATCGCGATCCGGTCTCCGCCCATGGGCACGAGTCCGACCTCGACGACGGCGCCGGGGTCGAAGCGGGTGGACGACCCGGCCGGGGCGGCGAGCCGCATGCCGTACGCGGCGGCCCGGTCGAAGTCGAGGCGCGGGTTGGCCTCGAAGAAGTGGAAGTGCGAGGTCACGCTGACCGGGACCGCGGCCGCGTTGCGAACCGACAGGGTGATCAGCGGTTCCGGCTCCGGCAGGGTCTCCGTGTGGGGCAGAACGGCCCCGGGGGCGCCGTCGTCGTGCTCCACCTCACCGAAGGGGGCACTGATGACGGCCAGCCGGGTGCCGTCGTCGAACACCGCCTCGACCTGGATCTCCGTCACGACGTCGGTGACTCCGGGGAGCACGTCGTCCGGGCCGAGGACAGCGCGGCCGCGGTCGAGTGCCTCGGCCAGGCGGAGGCCGTCACGCGCGGCCTCGCACACCGTGTCGGCGATCAACGCGGTCGCCTCCGGCACGTTGAGCCGCAGTCCGCGCTCCAGGCGCGTCCGCGCGAGCTGGGCGGCGGTGAAGAGCAGCAGCCGGTCCCGTTCGGTGGGGGTCAGAGGCATGTCGCCCCCTGGCTGTAGGGCCTGGTCGGACGCAAGGTGTCCCGGTCCTTTCCACGAAGTGTCAGAGGGGTTCAGGGCGTTCACTGTGACACTGACTGAAATATCAGTCAAGACTGTGGTCGGCATCGGACCAGGACGTGGCCGTGGACGGCGGGGATACCTCGGTCAGAGGGTGCCGCGGTCAGACGGGCGGCATCAGATCGCTCTCGCTGACGGTGTACGTCAGCGAGGGGTACACGAAGTCCGTTTCTTCGTTCTCGCGTCGTCGCAACTGGTAGAACTCGCGCCTCTGCTCGTCGTCGGCCGGCATGAGCCGCGCACCCTGCGGGAGGTACGCGTGCCCGTCGCGGAACCGGACGAAGGTCTTCGACGTCCGGAAGGTGACGCCCAGCCATGGGTTGTCCGCCGCCTGCGCGGGTGCGTCCCACACGATTTTGTGCCTGAGTCGCCGGTTCGAATCGACCGAGAACGCGACGATGCCGTTGTGGGCGAGGGGGATCTCGAACTTCTCGTCACCGGGCCCCTTGGGTTCGAAGACGAGCTTCCTCTGCGGACTCGCTTCGGGATGCCGGTAGCAGGAGAAGACGGCGATGAACGAATCGTCGGCCAGATCGAGGGCTTGGTCGGAATGTCCGCCCATGGTTCTGTAGGCGTTCGTGTAGCACTCGACGAGCGCGTTGTTGAAGCCGACCGGAAGCGCCGCACGTTCTTGGACCTGTTGCGCCAGCCGTTCGTGCACCGCCCGGAAACGCTGCGCCGGGCTGCCGTACCGGGTGGTGGTGCGCACGAGGGGCACACCGCCCGCCTCGTCGACCTTGGCGAGGACGGCGCCTCTCCGGCCTTTTCCTACGTCTTCCAGGCGCACCGACGCGGACAGCCCGGCAAAGAGGTCCTCCCCGGCCGGAAGGGCGAACGAGAGGATCTCATCCGAGATCCTGGACTCGGGGGGCAAGGTAGTCTCCCGTGTTCATGCTGAAGAGGAATTCTTCGCCGTAATCGATGAAGGACGAGGTCCTGTTCTCCTCGGCGTACAGCCTGCGCAACTCGTCGATGCCGGCCGGTGTGGGCGGTCCCAGCTCCACCAGGCCTCCTGCCGCTTTGAGGAACGTGTGGCCGTTCTTGTGGACGGCTTCGGCGCTCGAACACCGCACCACGTATCCCAGGCGGGTCGGGAGCGACTCGGCGTCCAGCGCCGAGGGCCGGATCTCGTGCGTGTACAGACGGTTGGTGGACAGCGGCATGAAGAACACGGAGCCGGGATGGAGCGTCACGGTGAACTGCGCGGGGAGCACGGCCCCGTCGCGTTCCGCCATCGGCTCCTTGAGGCGGAAGTGGAGCCTGGTCAGCCCGCTGACACCCCTCAGCCCGTAGTCGAAGGCGTCGTCGGCCAGGGGCTGCAGTTCGTCGAGCCGGTCGTAGAAGGTGCAGAAGGCCATGATGCCGTTGACGGGCATGTCCTTCGTCTTGTCGGCGTGGGACGAGATCTTGGCCTTGGACTGCTTCCGCTCGGTCGTGGCACGGGTGTTGTGGTAGATCTGCGCGAGGACGTGATTGAGCGGTGCCGGGTCCCGGAAGACGGCGGAGGCCTCGCGGTTCAGCTCCCCGACGATGTGCGTGTCGGTCGGGCGGAAGCCCTCGGTCGGCCCCGAGAGGTTCGTGGAGCACCTGAGCAGGCGGAAATGCAGTTCGTCACCGTCTCGCACGACGGGCGTCAGATAGATTCCGCTGCGATGGGCCGTTCCGGGCTTGGTGGACTCCGTCAGGGACTGGAACGCGTGCTCCGTGCTGATCCGCCCGAAGTGATCGGTGTCGAGTTCGAAGAAGCGGCGGTAGTACACGCCGACGCCGTGCACGCGGAGGGGAACTCGCCCGAGGCCGACGGGGGTCCAGGGTTCGTCGGCGCGCTCGTGGTAGCCGTGCGACAGCTCCCAGACGACGAACACCCTGGCAGCCACGCGCAGTTGACGGCTGTCGATCCCGGATACGTCGCCGCACAGGTAGACGGTCTTCTGTGCGAGGTCGGACGCACCGGAAGCGAGGTCCTCCGGACCGATCACCGACCCGAAGAAGTCCTTGATCACGTCATCGTCCCGCAACGCCGGAGGCGCGACCAGGATGTTGTTCGCATCCTCGAGGCGGGCTTCCGTCGCGGGCCGGCCGTGCCGCCCGGGCTCGTCACGCAGGTACCGCGTCACGGGCGGCCCAGCCGTTCGACCTCGGCGTCGATGGCGTCGCTCATCAGGGTCCGGGCGTGGGCGATCTGGAGCGTGCCGCTGAGCCAGCGCATGCTCAGGCCCTCCATGAGGGCGGTGAGCCGTTCGGCGGACGCCGCGAGGGCGACGGCCGGGGCCGTCGGACGGACCTGTCCGAGCAGGCCCGCGACCTCATGGATCCAGACCTGCGTGGCGCGCGCCAGGTCCTCGCGCAGGAGGTCGTCGAAGACGGCGCTCGCCCTCAACTCGCCCCAGGCGCTGCTGTTCTCCCTGACCTCGGTCGAGTCCTGGAGTTCGAGGAGGAGCGTCTGCTCCAGTTCCTCGCGCGGGCCGAGCGGTTCGGCGTCCGGGTCGCGGTGGGTCGTGTAGCGATCGGCGCGGTCGCTGATGAACTCCAGCGTCTTGCTCAGGATCCCGGCGCGGTCCTTGAAGTGGTAGTAGATCAGCGCGGTGGACACGCCGGCCTCGGCCGCGAGCTCCTCCACGCGCAGGCCGCGGACCCCGCGCCGGGCGATCACCCGGGCGGCGGCTTCCAGGATCTGAGTACTGCGAGACGCCATGGCCCGAACCTTACCGGGCGCTTCCCGTCGCCTCCCAGGTGACCGGTCGCCGCCGGGGCGGGCGGCGACCGGTGTGTCAGCCGGTGCCGTCCGGTCAGACGGCCGGGGGAACGACCGGCTGGGACTGGGTGGCGCAGTGGATGCCGCCGCCTCCGGTCGCGATGTTGTCGATGTCGAGCTGGACGATGTTCCGGCCGGGGTAGGCGGCCGCGAGGATGTCGTACGCCACGCCGTCGGCGTAGCCGTCGCCGAACTGCGGGACGAGTACGGCGCCGTTGGCGGTGTAGTAGTTGGTGTAGCTGGACAGGAAGGCGCTGCCCCTGTCCTTGCCGCGGATGCGGCTGCGGTCCGGGCCGGGGAGCTCGGTGACGGTCAGGCGGCGGCCCTGGGCGTCGGTCGCGCCGAGCAGGATCTGCTTGGTCTCGTCGTAGACGGCGACCCACTTGGGGTCGGTGCCGGGTCCGGGCTGGTCGAGGATGACCTGCCCGGGTGCGACGAAGCGGGCCAGGCAGTCGATGTGGCAGTCGGTGATGTCCTGCCCGGCGAGTCCCGGTACCCAGATCACCTTGTCGATGCCGAGCGCCGACTTCATCGCCTGCTCGACCTGGTCCTGGGTCATGCCCGGGTTGCGGTTGGCGTTGACGAGCGAGCTGACCGTGGCGAGCAGGGTGCCCTGGCCGTCGGTCTCCAGCGAGCCGCCCTCCCCGACGAACCCGGCCTGCACGCGCGGGATGCCGTACTGGCCGAGCAGGGTCGCGGCCGCGGCGGCGTCGTTGGCGTAGGGCTGGTAGTAGCTCGTGCCGGTCTTGCCCCAGCCGTTGAAGTTGGTGTCCACGCCCGCGACGGCGCCGGGGGCGACCACGAAGGTGGGGCCGAAGTCCCGGATCCACAGGTCGTCGTCGGCTGTCTCGACGACCTCGATGCCGTAGTAGGCACCGGCTCCGCACATGTACCGTGCGTCGGCCGCCTGTTCGGGGCGGGCGAGCACCACGACGGGCTCGTAGCGGGAGATCGCGTCGGCCACGCGCGCGATGTCACGGCGGACGCCGGCGAGATACGTGCCCCAGACCGAGGACAGGGCGGGCCAGGCCATGAAGGTCCGTACGTGGCGGTCGTGCTCCGCGGGCATCCGCAGCGTGGCGCCGGAAGGGCCGGTGGCGGCGCGGGCGACGGTGGGCAGTGCCGACCCGAGGGCCGCGAGCGGCAGAGCTGCCGCGCCGATCTGGAGCAGCCGGCGTCGGGACGTCGTGGGCGTGTCCATGGGACTCCTGCCTGGGGGGAAGGGGCGGGTGTTGCACGCAGGATGTCGCAGACTGAAAATTCAGTCAATGATCGTGGGATGATGACTGAAGATTCAGTCACTGTGTGACACTGGTGGTTCAGACCACTCACGAGGGGGATCACGTGGCGACGGACCGCCGAAGGGCCATCCTGGAAGCCGCCGCGCGCGTCATCGCGCGGCGCGGGGTCCGCGGGCTGCGCATGGAGGAGCTCGCGACCGAGGCCGAGGTGTCGACCGCGCTGATCTACTACCACTTCAAGGACCGTGCCGGCGTCCTGCGCCACACCCTGGAGTTCATCAGCGAGCGGGCCGACCGGTACACATCGGGGGGAGACGGCGCCGCCGGACCGTGCGACGCCGGGGAGGAGCTGGAGCGGTCCCTCCTCCTGGAGTTCCAGGACGTTCCCGAGGTCCGCGAGAACAGCACGGCATGGGGCGAACTGCGCGCCAGCGCGATCTTCGAGCCCGAGCTGCGCGAAGATCTGGCCAGGGCCACGCTGGCCTGGATCCACGATGTCGCGGACCTCCTGAGCCGCGTCCGGCCCGCGGCTCCCGCGCCGGTCCTCACGGCGTCCGCGGAGCGGCTCACCGGCCTCCTGGAGGGACTCAGCACACGCTGGCTCAGCGGCGCGCTGCCGCTGGCCCATGCCCGCGAACTGGTGCGGGAGGCGGTCTTCGTCGAGATCGAGCGGCTGGATACCGCCCCGCCCGCGTCACTCGGCGGGCAGTAAGCCGCTGAGGCTCCGCAGGGTGGGTTCGCGGCGGATGTCGATGTGGGCGTAGGCGAGGGCCTCGGCGAGCTGCGGCCGGCCGGAGTGGACGGCGTGGCAGAGCTGTTTGTGCTCCTCGCAGTGGACGCGGGGTCCTGTGCCGGCGGAGGTGATCCGGAAGAGCCAGTGCATCAGGCCGAGGGAGGGCTGGAGCGAGGCCTGCAGCAGCCGGTTGCCGGTCATGGTGACGATCTCGGCGTGGAAGGCGGTGTTCGCGGCGGCGATGTCGTCGGCGGAGTCGCGCCGGGTGGCTTCTTCCGCCTGGTCCATGATCCGTTGCAGGGCGGGGTGTTCGCCCCCGGGTGCGGCGGTCTCGGCGGCGCGGCGGGCAGCGAACACCTCCAGGCTGAGGCGCAGGTCGAAGAGCTCGTCGACGTCTCTGAGGGTGAGGCGGCGCGCACTGGCTCCGCGCCGGGGCGAGACCGTCGGCATCGTCGGCGAGTCGGGCTCCGGGAAGACCGTCACGAGCCAGGCCCTGATGGGGCTGCTCAAGGACACCTCGGCCACCGTCACCGGGCGGATCCTCCTGGACGGGCAGGATCTCGTTCCGCTGACGGAGGCGCAGATGCGTCCCTACCGCGGCAGGAGGATCGCGATGGTCTTCCAGGATCCGCTGTCGGCGATGCATCCCTTCTACCCGGTCGGCGTGCAGATCGCCGAGGCGTACCGGGTGCACAACGACGTCTCGAAGAAGGCCGCGGCGGCGGTCGCCGTCGACATGCTCGGCCGGGTCGGGATCCCCGATCCGAAGCGGCGCCACGCGGCCTATCCGCACGAGTTCTCCGGCGGCATGCGGCAGCGCGCGATGATCGCCATGGCGCTGGTCTGCGAACCCGAGCTGCTGATCGCCGACGAGCCGACGACCGCGCTCGACGTCACCGTGCAGGCCCAGATCCTGGACCTCCTGAACGAGCTGCAGGCCGAGACCGGGACCTCGGTGATCCTGGTGACGCACGACCTCGGCGTGGTCGCCGAGGTGTGCCACCGGGTCGTGGTGATGTACGGCGGGGAGGGCGTGGAACAGGCGACGGTGGCCGACCTGTTCGGCGCCCCCCGGCACCCGTACACGCAGGGGCTGCTGGCCTCGATGCCGTCGCCGGCGGGCACGTCCGGGCGGCTCACTCCGATCCCGGGCTTCCCCCCGTCGCTGCTCGCGCTGCCCGAGGGCTGTCTGTTCGCCGACCGCTGCCCGAGGGCGCACCTGGTGCCCGACGGGGCCTGTACCGACCGGCGGCCCGTGCCGGCCGGCCCCGAGGGGCACCCGTCGCGGTGCCACCTGAACGCCCAGGAGGTGGCCCGATGACGCCGCTGCTGCAGGTCACCGACCTGACCAAGCACTTCCCGATCCGCTCCGGCGCCTTCAGGTCCGGCGGCGGAGTGATCAAGGCCGTCGACGGCGTCGGCTTCTCGGTCGACGCGGGACAGACCCTCGGGCTCGTCGGGGAGTCCGGCTGCGGCAAGTCGACCACCGGCCGGCTGCTCATGCGGCTCCTGGAGCCCACGTCCGGGAGCATCCGGCTCGACGGCCGGGAGATCTCCGAACTCCGCTTCTTCCGTCCCGGGCCCGGGGACGAAACTCGCCGCCGCCCTGATGCGTGACCTACAGTGCGGCTGTGCCGTCATACAGCATTGGGCAGGCAGCACAGCTGCTCGGAGTGAGTTCGGAGACCGTCCGCCGGTGGGCCGACGGTGGCAAGCTCGCCATGGAGCGGGACGGGGCGGGCAAGCGGGTGATCGAGGGGACGGCCCTGGCCCGTTTCGCGCGCGAGCGGGGCGCCGGGCTCCACGCGGTTCCGGAGGACGACGTGTCGACCTCCGTCCGGAACTCCTTCGTGGGGATCGTCACGGGGGTGAAGGCCGACGACGTGGCCGCGCAGGTGGAGGTCCAGTCCGGCCCGCACCGGCTGGTCTCGCTGGTGACGCGGGAGGCCGTGGAGGAGCTGGGGCTCGGCGTCGGGGTCACGGTGACCGCCCGGGTGAAGTCGACGAGCGTGCACATCGACCTGCCCTGACCGTTTCCGGCGCGCGGACCGTCAGAGGCAGACGCGCGGGACCGTCAGCGGCAGACGCGCGGGACCGTCAGAGGCAGAGCAGTGCCGCGCGCATGTCCACCTTGTGTTCGAGCCGTGACAGGTCCCGGCCGGTGAGGACCTCGATGCGTTCGATGCGGTAGTGGACCGTGTTGACGTGGACGTGGAGGGCCTCGGCGGTCCTCGCCCACGAGCAGTCGTGCGCCAGGAAGACCTCCAGGGTCTCCAGGAGCATCGTGCTCGACCCCCGGCCGGCGCCGAGGAGCGGTCCCAGGACGGTCTCGCGGTACACGTTCCGTACGTCGACGGGGATGCCGGCCATCAGCCTGCCGAGACCGTCGAGGTCACCGAGTCCGGCGACGCGAGGTGCCGACGGCGACGCGGTGCGGGCCGCGGCCAGGGCGTAACGGGCCTGGGTCAGCGCGGTGTTCAACCCCTCGGGTGCTGCGGCGGGCGCGCTCACACCGGCGTGCAGGGTGGTGTCGGGGCCGCAGGCGTGGATCAACGGCCATGCGTCACCCAGCCCTTCCCGTACGCCCGGCGCCGTCTCCCCGCCGTGCGCGACGACCGCGACGGTCTCACCGCCGGGACCGTCGGCGACCGCGAAGGCGACGGACGGCAGGTGACGCAGTGCCTCCGTGAGCGCGGCGACGCCGGCGGCACCGCCTTCCCCGTGCGGCTCCGCCGCCGTGACGACCACGGTGTACGCGTCTGCGTCGGCGAGGCCGCACGAGGCCAACGCGCCCCGCACGCGGTGGGCGTCGAAGCGCGGGGCACCCACCGCGTCCACGAGCTCCGTGAACGCCGCACCGCTCGCCGCCCGGTTCCGGTCCTGCCGGCGCCGGTGACGGCCGAGGAGTTCGGCTATCTCCTGGAGGACCCGCGGGGGCACCTGGCCCGCCTCGGGCAGGTGGAGGTGCCAGGTGTCGTAGACCGTGCCGTCGGTCTCGACGCGTACCGTCGTACCGTGGTCGCCGCGCACGAGTTCCGCGGCCCGCCGCGCCGGCAGCTCCGCCCGGGCGGCACCGGTCCGGGCGACCGTGCGGCCGCTGCCGGTCAGCAAGTGGCAGGCGGGCGTGCCGAGATGGGCGAACGCCCGGACGAGCAGCTCACCCGCCGTCGCACCGTTCTCCAGCGCGCGGTCGAGGTCGAGGCGGACGTTCTCCGGCAACGCGAAGTGGTCCGTGGGCCGTCGGCTGAGCTCGCTCCACTGCCGGAGGTAGACCGCTTCGGTGATCGTGCGGAAGGTCGTGTGCGCCGGCACGGCGATCAGGGGGACGCGGTGCGCGCGGCACGCCTCGGCCAGTTCCCGCGGCACCTCCCCGTGGGTCTCCTCCCCCGCGAGCAACGCCACCGCGCCCGCCTCGCGCAGAGCGGAGACGAAGCGCTCGGTCTTGTCCGGCTCTCCGTCCCGGCTCCACCACACGAGTCCGCTGAGGACGATCTCCCCCGGCTGCAGGAACCGCGCCGGATCCTCCAGGTCGGTCGCCGTCACGCCGCCGATCTCCTGGCCGAGCAACGCCTCGTCGCCCCAGACGAGGGAGAGGTCCAGACGGTCGAGACGGAGGAGGTGGTCGACGTGCATCAGAGGCTCCTAGTGCGGTCGCGGGGCAGGCCCGCACTCACATTCACGAGGCGAATACGAGACAAGGCATCGTAGATGCCAGAGACCGAACGCAAAACAGCTCTTGGTTGATTCTCCAGGGCACGGCTCGGCGAGGTGGACGTTTTCCGGCTTCCCGTCCAGTCGTGCCGCCGTTCTCCCCCGGCTTCACTGGCCTGAAGGCACCGGTCGGAGTGCACCGGTCGGAAGGCATGGGGAGAGATGGACCTGAACACGATCGCGGACGTGAGGGACGCGCGCCGGCACGAACCGTGGCGGCCGGGCGATGCCTGGCTCGGCGGCGGGACGTACCTCTTCTCCGAGCCGCAGCCGCATCTGCGCCGGCTGGTCGACCTGAGCCGGATGGGCTGGGAACCGCTCACCCGGCACGAGGACGGTTCGCTGGAGATCGCGGCGACGTGCACCGTCGCCCAGCTGTCCCGCTTCGGGCGGCGGTTCCTGGAGGCTCCCGCGGCACCGCTGTTCGAGCAGTGCTGCCGGGCCTTCCTCGCCTCGTTCAAGATCTGGAACATGGCGACGGTCGGCGGGAACCTGTGCAACGGCCTGCCCGCCGGGCCGATGATCTCGCTCACCGCCGCGCTCGACGGCACGTGTCTGCTCCGGGCACAGGACGGGGCGCTGCGCGAGGTGAAGGTCGTCGACTTCATCACCGGCGCGGGCGTCAAGGACCTCGCGGAAGGCGAGCTGCTGCGCTCGGTGACCCTGCCGGGCCGGGCTCTGGAGTGCCGTACGGCGTTCCGGCAGGCCTCGTTGTACGGCCTCGGCCGTTCCGGCGCGCTGGTCATCGGGACGCTCGACCCGGTGGACGGCTCGCTGACGGTGACGGTCAGCGCCGCGACCGTACGGCCGTTCCGGTTCTGGTTCCCGCTGCCGCCGGACGCGGACCGGTTGCGTACCGCGATCGACTCCGCGGTCGCGCCCGCCGAATGGTTCGACGACATCCACGGACTGCCCGAATGGCGACGGCACATGGGCCTGCGTCTCGCCGAAGAGGTCCGCCGCGAACTCACCACGTCCCCCGGCCCCGAGGAAGGTTCCCGATGAGCTTCGAACTCCACGTCAACGGCCGTCCGTTCGACACCGAGCCGCGCGGCGGCCAGTGCCTGCGCACCTACCTCCGCGAGCGCGGCTGGTTCGGAGTGAAGAAGGGCTGCGACGCCGGGGACTGCGGTGCCTGCACCGTCCACGTCGACGGCGAGCCCGTGCACAGCTGCCTGTATCCGGCCGTACGGGCGGAGGGCCGCTCCGTCACCACCGTGGAGGGACTGGCCTCCCGGGACGGCGAACTCCACCCCGTACAACAGAGGTTCCTCGACGCACAGGGGTACCAGTGCGGCTTCTGCACCGCCGGATTCCTGATGACGACGGCGGCCCTGGAGGCGGAGCGAGACTCCGCGCACGACGACGGCAAGCTCGACGACCTGCCCCGCGCCTTCAAGGGAAACCTCTGCCGCTGCACGGGCTATCGGGCGATCGAGGACGCGGTGCGGGGCGTGCGGCACACCGAACGACCCTGCGCGGGACAGGCGGTGGGACGGAACGTCGGCGCGCCGGCCGGTCCGCAGGTCGTCACCGGCACCGCCCGCTACACCTTCGACGTCGAGGTCCCCGGCCTGCTCCACATGAAGCTGCTGCGCTCGCCGCACCCGCACGCCCGGATCGTCGCGATCGACACCGCGGCCGCCCTGCGCGTCCCCGGAGTGGTCGCCGTCCTCACGCACGAGGACGCACCGGCGACGCTGTACTCCTCCGCCCGCCACGAGCACCCCACCGAGGACCCCGACGACACCCGGGTCCTGGACGACGTCGTCCGGTACGTCGGCCAGCGGGTCGCGGCGGTCGTCGCCGACAGCGAGCGGGCCGCCGAGGAGGGCTGCCGCCGCATCGAGGTCACGTACGAGGAACTCCCGTACGTCATCGACCCGGAGGAGGCGATGCGCCCCGGCGCACCCGTCGTCCACGCGGGGAAGGGACCGGAGGCGCGCATCGCCCGGGTCGAGAACAACGTCGCGGGCGAGGTCCACGGCGAGATCGGCTCGGTCGAGGCCGGCTTCGCCGAGGCGGACGTCGTGTACGAGGAGACCTTCCGCACGCAGCGCGTCCAGCACGCCAGTCTGGAGACCCACGGCTGCGTCGCGTACTTCGAACCGAAGGAGGACGGCAGCGGGGAGCGGCTCACCGTCCGCTCCTCCACGCAGACCCCGTTCCTCACCCGGCGGGCGCTCTGCGCCCTCCACGGTCTCCCGGAGGACGAGGTGCGGGTGGTCGCGGGCCGGGTCGGCGGCGGCTTCGGCGGCAAGCAGGAGATGCTCACCGAGGACGTCGTCACCCTCGCCGCCCTCAGGCTGCGCCGGCCGGTGAAGCTGGAGTACACGCGGGCCGAGCAGTTCTACGGAGCGACCACCCGGCACCCCTTCACCATCGGCATCAAGGTCGGGGCGCGCAAGGACGGAACGCTGACGGCCGTCCGGATGCGGGTCGTGTCCAACACGGGCGCGTACGGCAATCACGGTCCCGCGGTGATGTTCCACAGCGTCGGCGAGTCCTTCGCCGTCTACCGCGCCCCGCACAAGAAGGTCGACGCCTACTCCGTCTACACCAACGTCGTTCCGGCGGGCGCCTTCCGCGGGTACGGCCTCGGCCAGGTCACCTTCGCCGTCGAGTCCGTGATGGACGAACTGGCCCGGCGCCTCGGCATGGACCCCCTCGTCTTCCGCGAGAAGAACGTCATCGGGCCGGGTGAAGCGATGCACAGCCCGATCGGCGAGGAGGACCTGCACATCGCCTCCTACGGACTCGACCAGTGCCTCTCCGTCGTGCGGAAGGCCATCGCCGAGGACCGCAGTACGGAGGAAGCCCCCGAGGGCTGGCTGGTCGGGCAGGGCACCGGCATGGCGATGATCGCCACGGGCCCGCCCGGCGGCCACTACGCCGACGCCCGCGTCTCGCTCCTTCAGGACGGCACGTACGACGTCGCCGTCGGCACCGCCGAGTTCGGCAACGGCACCACCACCGTCCACCAGCAGATCACCGCCGGCGCCCTGAACACCACCGAGGACCGCCTCACCGTCCGCCAGTCCGACACCGACGTCGTACGGCACGACACCGGGGCCTTCGGCTCCGCCGGCACCGTCGTCGCCGGCAAGGCCGTCCTGCTCGCCGCGACCTCCCTGGCGGAACGGCTGCGCACCCTGGCCGCCCGGCACACGGGGGTGGCCCGGCACCTGTGCGTACTCGGCGCCGAGTCCGTGGACTGCGCCGGACGGACGGTCACCCTCAAGGAACTGTACGAGGCGGGGCACGCCCTCGGCGCCACGGACGAACTCGCGGCCGACGGCCACTGGGGCGGCTCACCGCGCTCGGTCGCCTTCAACGCCCAGTGGTTCCGCCTCGCCGTCGACCCCGCGACCGGGGAGGTCCGCATCCTCCGCAGCGTCCACGCCGCCGACGCCGGCAAGGTCATGAACCCCATGCAGTGCCGGGGCCAGGTCGAGGGCGGCGTCGCCCAGGCCCTCGGCGCCACGCTCTTCGAGACCGTACGGGTCGACGACCGCGGCGAGGTCACCACCGCCGCCTTCCGCCGCTACCGGCTCCCCCAGTACGCGGACGTCCCGCGCACCGAGGTCCACTTCACGGAGACGTCCGACGCGATCGGCCCGCTCGGCGCCAAGTCGATGAGCGAGAGCCCCTTCAACCCCGTCGCCCCCGCGTTCGCCAACGCCCTGCGCGACGCCACGGGCATCCGCTTCACCGAGCTGCCGGTGACCCGCGACCGCGTCTGGCTCGCCCTCGACCGGAAGGCACGGAGCGCGGGCCGATAGACCGGGAGGACGGCGAGGATCCCGACACCGCCGGCACCCAGCCCGTCGTCCCTTCCTCCAAGCCGCCTCGCATTCGCCATGGAGACTCGAACGACTTTGTTGCAGATGAGCGAGATTACGCCCTACGGTGTCGCATATGCAGTCCTACACCACCGGGCAGGCCGCACATCTGCCGGGCGCAAGCCCCGACACCGCGCGGCGCGGTGCCGACGCGGGCCGGAGCACCCTCCGGGCCGCGTCGGCACCACCCGGTCTCCCGCCTCACCCGTGAGGCCGTGGAGCAACGGGGACTGGAAGTCGGCATGCAGGCCACCGCCCGCGTGAAGTCGACCAGCGTGCACATCGACCGCACCTGATTCCCCTCACGCAGTACCGCAGGACCATCGGCCGTCGGCGCGGCCGGCCTCCCACCGCACTTTCCGCTCGTCCCCCAAGGAGTCCAGACCCCATGTCCCTCGCCCTCACGCCCGCCAGACGCCGTACGGCCGCCGCCGTCCTCACCGCCGCCCTGCTCGTCCCGCTCGCGGCCTGCTCGTCGAACGACGACACCGAGAAGGACACCGCCGGCTCCACCGCCTCCGGCTCGGCGGGCGCCGCGCCGAAGGCGAACCTCACCGTCCTCGCCGCGGCCTCCCTCACCGACGTGTTCAAGACGGCCGGCGCCGCCTACGAGAAGTCCCACCCGGGCACGAAGCTCACCTTCTCCTTCGCCGGCTCGCAGGAGCTCGTCGCCCAGGTCTCGCAGGGCTCGCCCGCCGACGTCCTCGTCACCGCCGACACCAAGAGCATGGACAAGGTGAAGGCCGACACCGGCACCCCGACGGTCATCGCGAAGAACCGGCTCGTCATCGCCACCGGCAAGGGCAACCCCTTCAAGGTCGACGAGCTCAAGGACCTCGCGGACACCAAGCTCAAGGTCGTCCTCGCCGCGCCTGAGGTGCCGGCCGGCAAGTACAGCAAGAAGATCCTCGACGCCCAGAAGATCACCGTGAAGCCGGTCTCCCAGGAGCCGAACGTCCGCGCGGTGCTCAGCAAGGTCGAGCTGGGCGAGGCCGACGCCGGGCTCGTCTACAAGACGGACGCCGAGAGCGCGAAGGACAAGGTCGACGCCGTCGAGATCCCGGACGCGCAGAACGCGGTCGCCCAGTACCCGGCGGCCACCCTGAAGGACTCGAAGAACGCCGAGGCCGCCGCCGCGTTCGTCACCTGGCTGTCCTCGCCCGAGGGCCGGAAGATCCTCCAGGACGCCGGCTTCCAGAAGCCGTAACGGATCCGGGGTCGCACGGAGCGTGAGGACCGCCCGTATCGGGGGAACGGGCGGCCTCAAGCCGATCGCCGGCTCCCCGAGCCGCCCGCCGCGGAGCGGCCCCTCCTGCTCCAGGAGGGGCCGCTCGTCCGTCGCACCGGGATGAACCGATGATCCGGTGGAGGGAAACCTCCAGGTCAGAGTGCGCCGACGATGTCCTCGACCCGGGCCTTCGCGTCGCCGAAGAGCATCGCGGTGTTCTCGCGGAAGAACAGCGGGTTCTGCACACCCGCGTAGCCGGAGGCCATCGAGCGCTTGAAGACGATGACCTTGTTGGCCTCCCAGACCGTGAGGACGGGCATGCCGGCGATCGGGCTGCTGGGGTCCTCCGCGCCGGCCGGGTTGACCGTGTCGTTGGCGCCGATGACGAGGACGACGTCGGTGTCGGCGAAGTCCTCGTTGATCTCGTCCATTTCGAGGACGATGTCGTACGGCACCTTCGCCTCGGCGAGGAGGACGTTCATGTGGCCGGGCAGGCGGCCGGCGACCGGGTGGATGCCGAAGCGCACGTCGACGCCCTTCGCCCGCAGCTTCGAGGTGAGCTCGGCGACCGGGTACTGCGCCTGGGCCACGGCCATGCCGTAGCCGGGCGTGATGACCACCGACCGGGCCGCGCCGAGGAGTTCGGCGGCCGCCTGGGCGGTGATCTCCTGGTGCTCGCCGTAGTCGACGTCCGAGCCGGAGGGCGCCTCGATGCCGAAGCCGCCGGCGATCACGGAGAGGAACGAGCGGTTCATCGCCTTGCACATGATGTACGACAGGTAGGCACCGGAGGAGCCGACAAGCGCGCCGGTGACGATCAGCAGGTCGTTGCCGAGGAGGAAGCCGGACGCCGCGGCGGCCCAGCCGGAGTAGCTGTTGAGCATCGAGACGACGACCGGCATGTCACCGCCGCCGATCGAGGCCACCAGGTGCCAGCCGAGGGCGAGCGCCAGGGTCGTCACGACGATCAGGAGCCACAGCTCCGGAGTGATCACGAACCACACGGTGAGGGCGACGAACAGGGCCAGCGAGCCCAGGTTCAGCACGTTCTTGCCCGGCAGCACGAGCGGCTTGGAGCTGATCTTCGCCGAGAGCTTCAGGTAGGCGACGATGGAGCCGGTGAAGGTCACCGCACCGATGAACAGGCCGATGAACACCTCGGCGTGGTGGATGCCAAGGGTGCCGAGCGCGTCGAGGGCCTTGGCCTCGTGGCCCTCGGGGTCGTGCTCGACGTTCAGGAAGCCGTTCCAGCTGACCAGCACGGCCGCCAGACCGACGAAGGAGTGCAGCAGCGCGATCAGCTCGGGCATGCCGGTCATCTCGACGCCCCGGGCCCGCTGCAGACCGATCAGTGCGCCGATCAGCATGGCGACGGCCATCAGGCCGAGGCCCGCGCTGCTGATGTCGTCGTCGATCGCGAGCACGATCGTCGCGACGAGGGCGACGCCCATGCCGAGCATGCCGAAGGCGTTGCCGAGCCGTGCGGACTCGTGCTTGGAGAGTCCTGCCAGCGCGAGGATGAACAGCAGCGCGGCAACGAGGTAGGCCGCCTGAGCGGCGATGGTCGCAGACATGTCAGCTCCGGTTGAACATGGCGAGCATGCGACGCGTCACCGCGAAGCCGCCGAAGACGTTGATACTGGCCAGAAGGATCGCCACGGACGACAGCACCGTGACCGCCGTGCTCGAATGCCCGATCTGCAGGAGGGCACCGACGACGATGATCCCGGAGATGGCGTTCGTCACCGACATGAGCGGCGTGTGCAGTGCGTGGTGCACATGGCCGATCACGTAGTAGCCGATCACGATCGCGAGCACGAAGACCGTCACGTGGGGCAGCAGCGCCGCCGGCGCGAACCCCGCGGCCAGGAACAGCGCCAGCGCGCCGACGGCCACACCGCCGAACCTCTGCTTCGCCGTCATCGGCACCTTCACCGGTGAGGGCTTCGCCTCGGCCGCCGCCGCGGGGGCCGGGGCCGCCGAGACCTGCACCGGCGGGGGCGGCCACGCCGACTCGCCCTCGCGTACGACGGTGATCGAGCGCTGCACCGGGTCGTCCCAGTCGAGGACCAGGCAGCCGTCCTTGTCCGGCGTCATCAGCTTCAGCAGGTTCACCAGGTTCGTGCCGTACAGCTGCGAGGCCTGCGCCGGCAGCCGGCCGGCCAGATCGGTGTAGCCGATGATCGTCACGCCGTTCTCGGTGACGACCTTCTCGCCCTTCACGGTGCCGACGACGTTGCCGCCGTTGGCGGCGGCCATGTCGACGATCACCGAGCCCGGCTTCATGCTCGCGACCATCTCCGCGGTGATCAGCGTCGGCGCGGGGCGGCCGGGGATCAGCGCGGTGGTGATGACGATGTCGGCCTCACGGCACTGCGCGGCGTAGAGCTCGACCTCGCGCGCCTTGTAGTCGTCGCCCATCTCCTTGGCGTAGCCCGTCTTCGAGACCTCGACCTCGGGGGACTCGATCGACAGGTAGTCGCCGCCCAGCGACCGGACCTGGTCGGCCACCTCGGGCCGCGGGTCGGTCGCCCGTACGATCGCACCGAGCGAGCCCGCCGCACCGATCGCGGCCAGACCCGCGACGCCGGCGCCCGCGACCAGCACCTTCGCCGGCGGCACCTTGCCCGCCGCGGTCACCTGGCCGGTGAAGAACCGCCCGAACTCGTGCGCGGCCTCGATGACGGCCCGGTAGCCGGCGATGTTCGCCATCGACGACAGCACGTCCATCGACTGCGCCCGGCTGATGCGCGGCACGGCGTCCATCGACAGCGCCGTGAACGGCCGGCGGCCCAGCTCCTCGACCATCGCGGGGTCGAACGCCGGGGCGAACAGCGCGATCACCGTCGCCTCCGGCCGTACTCCGTCCAGCTGAGCGGGGCTCGGGGCGTTGACCCCGAGGACCACGTCCGCGGCCGCCGCGTCTCCGATGGTCGCACCGGCGGCCTCATAGGCGCTGTCGGTGAAGCCCGCCGCGACACCCGCGCCGGAGTCGACGACCACCTCGTATCCCAGCTTGCGGATCGGTTCGATCGTGGCCGGTGTGGCCGAGACGCGGTTCTCACCTGCCCGCGCTTCCTTGAGGACTCCGACAATCACGAGTGTTCTCCGTTCGCTGCAGTTGCCGTCGACGACTGTTCTCTGCTTCGGCTCTGATTCGAGTCTCGACCCGATCAGATTCGGTCCGCTCCCACGTCGACCGGAAGCGTGCCGGCGCTGTCCAATGCCACACCACTCCCCCTACCCATCGCGAGTGACCGCTCCGCGGCACGGCGAACTCACCGGGGCCCCTGGTCGAAGATGGGCTCACGTTAGGGGTCCCCGGTCTCCCCACGACACCGGCGGCCCAAAGGGGATAGGTCATATTGACGCGCGACTCGTCACGCTCCTACGCTCTCCGCCCCGTCGGAGATCAGGCGCGGGGGCGCGGGTCCTCGTCGTACGCGTGGCCGTCGGGCGCTGTCGACGCCCGCGCCGCGCGCGCCTTCGCCTGCTGCCGCAGCTCGCTCTTGGCCAGGGCGTTCCTGTGGACCTCGTCCGGGCCGTCGGCGAACCGCAGGGTGCGGATGTGGGCGTACATGTTGGCGAGCACGAAGTCCTGGGAAAGACCGCCGGCCCCGTGGACCTGGATCGCCTTGTCGAGGATCCACTGCACCGTCGACGGGGTCGCGATCTTGATCGCCTGGATCTCGGCGTGCGCGCCCTTGTTGCCGACGGTGTCCATCAGCCACGCGGTCTTGAGCACGAGCAGCCTCAACTGCTCGATGCGGATGCGCGATTCGGCGATCCAGTCGCGGATGACGCCCTGATCGGCGATCGGCCTGCCGAAGGCGACGCGCTCCTCGGCGCGGGCGCACATCAGCTCGACGGCCCGCTCGGCGATGCCGATCGAGCGCATGCAGTGGTGGATGCGACCCGGGCCGAGGCGCGCCTGGGCGATGGCGAAGCCGTCGCCCTCGCCGCCGATCAGGTTCGCCGCCGGCACCCGTACGTCGGTGAAGGACAGCTCGGCGTGACCGCCGTGCTCGCGGTCGTCGTAGCCGAAGACCTCCATGCCCCGGTGGATCTCGAAGCCGGGGGTGTCCCGCTCGACGAGGATCATCGACTGCCGGCGGTGCCGCTCGGCGTCCGGATCGGTCTTGCCCATGACGATGAAGACCTGGGCATTGGGGTTCATCGCGCCGGTGATCCACCACTTGCCGCCGTTGATCACGTACTCGTCGCCGTCACGGACGATCGACGTGCCGATGTTGGTGGCGTCGGAGGAGGCGACGTTCGGCTCGGTCATCGCGAACGCCGAGCGGATCTCACCGGCGAGCAGCGGTTCCAGCCAGCGCTTCTTCTGCTCGGGGGTGCCGAACATGTGCAGCACCTCCATGTTGCCGGTGTCCGGCGCCGCGCAGTTCATCGCCGGGGGCGCGAGATGCAGGCTGCGCCCGCTGATCTCCGCGAGCGGGGCGTACTGGAGGTTCGTCAGGCCGCCACCCTCCTCCCCCGGCAGGAAGAGGTTCCACAGTCCGCGCCTGCGGGCCTCGGCCCGCAGCTCCTGGAGGACCGGGACCGAGTCCCAGGCCCAGGGGTCCTTGAGTTCGGCCTGCTGCTCGTGGAAGACCGCCTCGGCCGGGTACACGTGCCGGTCCATGAACTCGAGCAGGGAGGCGCGCAGCTCCTCGGTCCTGGTGTCGAACCGGAATTCCATCAGTACGTCTCCTTCAGTGCGGAAAGGCCGGCGTCGAGCAGTGGACCGACGGCCTCGCCGAGGGTCTCGAAGCCGTCCCCGACCGTCTGGCCGCTGCGGTGGCGGTAGTGGATGCCCTCGATGATCACGGCGAGCTTGAACGCCGCCAGGCCGAGGTGGAAGCCGAACCGGGACAGGTCACGGCCGCTGCCCGCGGCGTAGCGCTCGATGGTCTCGGCCTCGGTGAGGTAGCCGGGCGCGCCCGCGACGGTGCTGACGCCGGCGTCGTCGCCGGTGACCTCGCCGAGCCGGTTGTAGACGACCATCAGCGCGAGGTCGGACAGCGGGTCGCCGAGCGTGGCCATCTCCCAGTCGAGCACCGCTGTCGCCCGGTCGTTCCCGTCGACGAGGAGGTTGTCGAGCCGGTAGTCGCCGTGCACGATGCCGGTCGCCGACTCCGCGGGCACGTCGGCGGAGAGCCGGCGGTACAGCTCCTCGGCCGCCGGGAGGTCCCTGCTGTACGAGGCGTCCAGCTGCTTTTTCCAGCGGCGGACCTGGCGCTCCAGGTAGCCCTCGGGGCGCCCGAAGTCGGCGAGACCGACGGCCGCCGGGTCCACCCGGTGCAGCATGACGAGGGTGTCGACGAGCCGCTCCGAGATCAGCCGGGTGCGCTCCTCGCCGAGGGGGACGAGCTCGGAGGCGAGCCGGTACGGGGTCCCCTCGCAGCGTTCCATCACGTAGAACGGCGCTCCCAGGACCTCGGGGTCGTCGCAGAGTCCGAAGGTCTCCGGCACCGGGACCGAAGTGTCGCGCAGCGCGCTCATCACGCGGTACTCGCGGCCCATGTCGTGGGCGGTCGCGAGGACGTGGCCGAGGGGCGGTCGGCGGACGATCCAGGTGGTGGTGCCGTCGGTGACCCGGTAGGTCAGGTTGGACTTGCCGCCGACGACCAGCGTCGCCGACAGGTCGGTGCCGGCGCCGGGGACGTGCGCGGCCAGCCAGCCGCCGAGCCTGTCCGGGTCGAGGCCCGGGGTGGGGGTGGGGCGGCCGGTCATCACGGCACCACCACGGTGACGGTGTCGGCCACGCACACCGGCTTGTCGCCGCCCTCGAGCTCGATGGTGATCCGGGTGACGACCTGGTAGCCCCCGCTGCCGGGGGTCACTTCGAGGAGCTCGACGCCGGCCCGTACGCGCGAGCCGACCGGGACCGGTGCGGGGAAGCGGACCTTGTTCGCGCCGTAGTTGACGCTCATGCGCACGCCCCGCAGCTCGTACACCTCCCAGCACAGCATCGGGAGCAGGCTGAGCGTGAGGTAGCCGTGCGCGATGGTGGTGCCGAACGGGCCCTGGGCGGCCTTCTCCGGGTCGACGTGGATCCACTGGTGGTCACCGGTGGCGTGGGCGAAGGTGTCGATCTGCTCCTGGCTGATCGTGTGCCAGTCCGAGTGGCCGAGGTGGGTGCCGACCGCCTTCTCAAGGTCGGCCATGCCGTCGAACGTCCGTGGGATGGTCATACGGGAGCTCCGTTCCTCGTGGGGCGCAGCCCCGGGACGAGCGCGGCGAGCGCCGCGCGGGTGGAGGGGGCGTCGACGTGCAGGTGGGCCCGCATGCCGACGGCTCGCGCGCCGAGG
>NZ_MWIG01000590.1:0-14692 GCF_002156145.1 Streptomyces sp. NRRL B-24572
CGTGCCGGCCGGCACGGTGCGCCGCACCACCAGCGGCAAGATCCAGCGGTCCCTCATGCGCGCGCTGTTCGTGGAGGGCACCCTGCGGGCCCGCCACGAGGTGCTCGACCCCGCCGTCGAGGCCCTCGTCCGCTTCCGGGGCACCGCACTCGGCGACGACCTGCTGAGCCCGGAACCGGCCGGCGGGGGGAGCGGCCGGTGGTGACCGCGCTCGCCGCCCGCGGGACCCACACCCGGGCGACCGAGCTGGAGTACGCGCTGGGCGACCCCGCGGACCCGGCCAACCCGGTCGGGTACGCCTCGCTGCTCGCCGCCGACCGGGCCGCCGAACGCTTCACGGCGGGCGAGGAACTCCTCGACGACGAGCGGGTGTTCGCCGAGTTCGTGCCCACCGGACTCGGCGGGCGCCTGGACTCCTTCGAGGACCTGGTCGCCGTCATGCGCCCCGTGTTCCGCCGGGACGTCGGCCTCGCCATGGGCTACGGCATGATGAGCTGGATGGCCGCGTCCGACGTGTGGACGACGGGCACGGGGGAGCAGCGGCGCCGGCTGGCCGGCATCCTGCTGTCGGGCGGCAAGGCCGCGATCGCCCAGCACGAGACGGCGCACAGCAACCAGTACGTACGCAGCCAGGTGACCGCCGGGGCCGTCGGCGACCGGCTGCTCCTGAACGGCGCCAAGCCGCTGATCAACAACCTGGAACGGGCCCGCGCCCTCGTCCTGTTCTGCCGTACGGACGCCGACGCCGGCAGCCGCAGCCACTCGGCGCTGCTGCTCGACCCCCGGGCCCTGCCGGCGGACCGCGCGACGCTGCTGCCCCGCCACGTGTCGGTGGGGCTGCGCGGCTGCCGCTTCGCCGGGCTCGACTTCCGGGACTGTCCGGTGCCCGCCTCGGCCCTGCTCGGCCCGCTCGGCAGCGGGGTGACGACGGCCCTGAGGTCCTTCCAGATCAGCCGTACCGTCATCGCCGCGCTCGCGGTCGGAGCGGTGGACACCGTGCTGCGCACGGCCGTCGGGTTCGAACGGTCCGAGCGGTCGCGCCCCCGGCACGTGTCGGACCCCGACACCGACCGCGCCTCGGCCGCGACCACCGGCGCCTTCGTCGACCTGCTGCTGTACGACAGCCTCGCCACGGTCGCCACCAGGGCCCTGCACCTGCTGCCCGAGCAGACCAGCGTGTACTCCGCCGCCCTCAAGTACCTGCTGCCGAAGGTGCTCACGGAGACGATGTACACCCTGTCGACGGTCCTAGGCTCCGGCATCTACCACCGCGAGGGCACCCTCGGCATCTTCCAGAAGCACATCCGCGACGTACCCGTGCTCAGCCTCGGGCACGCGGGGTCCGCCGCCTGCCAGGCGACGATCCTGCCGCAGCTGCCCCGGCTCGCCCGGTCCTCGTGGTTCCTGGAGGAGGCACCGCCCGCCGCCCTGTTCCGCACCGGCGGGCCGCTGCCGCCGGCCGCCGCGGAGCGGCTGGACATCGCCTCGGGTCGCGACGCCCTGAGCGCCTGCCTTCCCCTCATCGCCTCGGACATCACGGGCGACGGACCCGGGGAACGGGCCCTGGCGGCGATCGCCGCCGTGCTCGTGGACGAGTTCCGCGACCTGAGGGACCGGGTGCGGGCCCTGGAGCGCACCCAGCCCCACGACCTCTTCCCCGTGGCCGGGTTCGCCCTGGTCGACCGCTACGCCCTGCTGCTCGCCGCCTCCGCGGTCCTCGGGGTGTGGCGCCACGCCGGAGACGGCGGCGACCCGTTCCTGGCCGACGCCTCCTGGGCGGCGGCCGCCCTGCACGTGGTGGCCCGCAGGCTCGGGGCCCGCCCGCCCGACCTGCCGCCCGAGTGCGCGCGGCGCGTCCGCCAGGAGATGCTGCTGCGCTTCGGCGCCCAGCTCGGCTTCGACCTCTACAACACCCCCGTGTGCGGCTGACCGCCGGCGGCGCACCGCGAAGGAGTTCCCCATGACCGCTCCCACGAGCAGCCACCCGTCCGACCCCGACGTCCCCCTCGACGTCTGGCTCCTGGACCGCGTCGCGGCGTACCTGCACCGCCCGGCCGACACCATCGAGCCGGACGTGCCGCTCGCCGAGTACGGCATGGACTCCGTCATGGCCATGAGCCTGTGCGGAGACCTGGAGGACGAGCGGGGCCTCGAGGTCGAGCCCACCCTACTGTGGGACCACCCCACGATGGACGCCCTGCGCTCTCACCTCGCGCCGTCGGCCGCGGCTTCGGGCGCTCCGGGTGCTTCGGGCGGGAGGAGTCGCTGATGGGCGACATCGCGGTCGTCGGCATCGACTGCGTGTTCCCGGGTGCCCGTGGCGTGGACGCGTACTGGGACCTGCTGATGCGCGCGCGCGACGCCGTCGGGGAGCTGCCCGACGGGCGCTGGGACCGCGCCGCGTTCCCCGGTGTCTCCCTGGGCGGGTTCGTCGAGGACATCGACGCCTTCGACCACGGCTTCTTCTCCGTGTCGCCCCGCGAGGCGGCGGCCATGGACCCGCACCAGCGGGTGCTGCTGCCCTGCGCCTGGCGGGCGATCGAGGACTCCGGCACGTCGCCCACCGCGCTGGCCGGCACGGACACCGGCGTCTTCGTCGGCGTGATGGGCGGCGAGTGGGGCCGGCTGACGCTGTCCGACCATGACGCGGTGACCCCCCAGCTCGGCGCGGGCAGCAGCGCCGGAATGATCGCCAACCGGGTCTCGTACCACCTCGACCTGCACGGACCGAGCCTCGCCGTCGACACGGCCTGCTCCTCCTCGCTCGTCGCGGTCCACCTCGCGGTCAACGCGCTGCTCGCGGGCGAGTGCGCGACGGCCCTCGCCGCGGGGGTGAACCTGGTGCTCTCCCCGACCCTCGGCCTGGTGTACCGGCAGCTCGGCCTCGCGGCCCCGGACGGCCGGTGCAAACCGTTCAGCCGGGAGGCCGACGGCATCGGACGGGCGGACGGCGTGGGCGTCGTCGTCCTGCGGCGCCTGGAGGACGCGCTCGCCGACGGCAGCAGGATCTACGCGGTGATCCGGGGCAGCGCCGTCAACCAGGACGGGCGCAGCAACGGCGTCACCGCCCCCAGCCGCTGGTCGCAGCAGAAGGTGCTGGAAGCCGCGTACCGCCGCGCCGGGGTGTCCCCGGACGAGGTGCGCTTCCTCGAAGCGCACGGCACGGGCACGGCGCTCGGCGACGCGATCGAGTGCGCGGCCCTGGGCTCCGTGCACGGGGTGCCCCGCGACGAGCCGTGCGCCATCGGATCGGTGAAGGGGAACCTCGGCCACACCGAGGGCGCGGCGGGCATCGCGGGGTTGATCAAGACCGCCCTCGCGCTGCACCACCGGATCGTGCCCGCGAGCCGCTTCGCCGACCGCGAGAACCCCCGGCTGCGTCTCGCGGAGCGCGGACTGCGGCTCCTCAAGTCCCCCCTCAGGTTGCCCCGCCACGGGACCGTGGCCGGGGTGAGCAGCTTCGGCATGGGCGGCACGAACGCGCACGTCGTGCTCGCCGGCGCACCGCGGACCACCGCCCCACCCGCCGCGGCGGCCCGGGCGCACGACCGACGGACGCCCGCAGCGGGCGTGTTCACCCTCACCGCGGACTCGCCCGACGCACTGCGCCGCAACCTCGCCGCGCAGGCGGAGACGGTGGGCCGAGGGCCGCGCACCGGGGCGGCGGCCCTGTGCCGGAGCAGCAACCGCGTCAAGACCGGGCTGCCGTACCGCTTCGCGGTCACCGCCCGCGACACCCGGCAGCTCGCCGCGGCGCTGCGCGCGGCGGCCGAGGCAGAGCCGACGGCCCGCACGCCGCGCCGGCCGCGTTCGGAACCGGTCGTCGCCCTCCTCTTCACCGGCCAGGGCAGTCAGTTCGCCGGCATGACCGCGGGCCTCCACCGGGAGTCGCCCGCGTACCGACGCCACCTCGACGAGGCCGACGCGGCACTCGCCCCGTACACCGGGACGTCCGTGCGCGAGCTCCTGCTGTCGGGCGACGAGCGGGTGCACGAGACGCGCCACGCACAGCCGGCGCTCTTCGCCGTGGGCTACGCGCTCGCCCGGACCCTGACCGACCTGGGCGTGCGGCCGGCGGCCGTACTCGGGCACAGCGTCGGCGAGTTCGCCGCCGCCGTGGTGGCGGGCGCCCTCGGACTCGCGGACGCGGCACGCCTGGTCGCGCGCCGGGGCACGCTGATGGGCGAGCTGCCTCCCGGCGGGGCGATGCTGTCCGTGCACGCCGGGCAGGACCGGATCGCCGGGCTCCTCGCCGAACTCGACGGGGCGGCACCGGAGGTCTCGCTCGCCGCGGTGAACGGTCCCCGGGACGTGGTGCTCGCCGGTGACGCCGGGGAACTGCGCCGCCTCGACGGGACCCTGCGCGGACGGGGGCTGCGCACCCGGCTCCTCGACGTGTCCCACGCCTTCCACACCGCCGCGCTCCGCCCCGTCCTGGAGCGGTTCGGGACCGAGGCGGGCACCGTGCGCCCGGCACGGCCGCAGGTCCCGTTCGCCTCCACCCGGTACGGCCGCATGCTGGGGGACGATCCCCTCGACGCCGCGTACTGGGTCGCGCAGGCCGTCGAGCCCGTACGGTTCGGGGCGGCGCTGGCCGCGCTCGTGGGCGAGACGGCGCCGACGCATCTGATCGAACTCGGGCCCCGTCCCCAGTTGCTGCCGTTGGCCGGGCGGTCGGGACTCGCGGCCGGTGTCGACTTCCTGCACCCGGCACCCGGCGCCGACGCGGCGGGGGCCGAACTCGCCGAGACCGTCGCGGCGCTGTACCGGGCCGGCCTCGACCCGGACTGGGACGCCCTGTACGCGCCGGGGGACCGCAGGACCGAGCGCCCGGCCCCGTACGTCTTCGACGGGGGCAGCAGGTTCCCCCGCGGCCACCGGGGCCCGGCGGCGGCCGTGACGCCGGGGGAGGACCTCGCCCCCGCCCGTGGGACCGAGGCGGGCCCCGTACCCGTCCCTGTGGCCGAGGCGGGCCCCGTCCCCGTGGCCGGGGCGGCCAAGGCGACGGCGCGCCGCCCGGCGGGCTCCGTGCTCGCGGCCGTCGTCGACGCGGTGACCGAGGTCGGGGGCTATCCGCCGGGCGAGATCGTGCCGGAGGCCCGCTTCTACGAGGACCTCGGCTTCGACTCCGTCATGATCATGCAGCTCAAGGACCGGATCGAGGCGGGGCTCCCCTCCCTGGGGGAGCTCTCCGTCCCGCGCATGCTGCCGGCGCTGCGCTCGGTCGCGTCGCTGGCCGACCACCTGAACGACCTGCTCGTCGCCGAGGCGGCGTGAGAGCGGGATGAGGGAGACCACCGTGGAACGCACCACCATGGAACGCACCGCGTTCATCGCCGCCACCGGAACGGCCCTGCCGGGCGAGCCGATCGGCAACACCGAACTCGGGGCCGCGCTGGGGGTGAGCGACGAGTGGATCGACGTGTTCGTCGGCACCAGGACCCGGTACTTCGGACGGGACCTCGTCACCGGGGAGATCCGCGACACGCTCGCCGACCTGTGCGCCGAGGCCGGGGCGGAGGCGCTGGAGCGCAGCGGCCTGGAGACCGGGGACATCGAGTTCCTCGTCCTGGCGACCGCGACCCCGGACAGGCTGCTGCCCACGACGGCGGCGCAGGTCGCCGACCGGCTCGGCCTCGACCACCTGCCGGTGTACCAGCTGCAGGCGGGCTGCTCCGGTGCCCTCCAGGCGGTGGAGCTCGGCCAGAAGCTGCTCGCCGCGGGCGCGGGCGCCGGACTCGTCGTCGGCGGTGACGTCACCCACCGGCACCTCGACCTGCACGGCCGGGTGGCCCGGCTGCCCACCCGGGAGCTCGTCAACTACGTCCTCTTCGGCGACGGGGCCGGCGCCGCCGTCCTGACGGCGGAACCGGCCGGCGACGCGGTGGCCGTGCGCGGGCTCGTCCACCGCATGGCCGGACTGGGGCGCGAGCCGGGCCAGTTGATCGACTGGTACGGGATCACCGACCGCGACACCCCCCGGCCGCTGCTCGCCGAGGACTACAAGGCGATCGAGGAACACGTGCCCGGCATGGCGGTGGAACTGCTGTGGGACGTCCTCGGCGAGGCCGGATGGCGGCCGGAGGACGTCGACCACCTGCTGCCCCCGCAGCTGTCGCGGCGGATGACCGAGCGGATCGCCGAGCGGCTCTCCCTGCCGGACGCCCATGAGGTCAGCTGCGTCACCGACACGGGCAACACGGGGAACGCGCTGCCGTTCCTGCAGATCGACCTGCTCCTGCAGAAGATGGCGCGGGGCGAGCGGGCCGTGGTCCTGGCAGTGGAGTCCAGCAAGTGGATCAAGACCGGGCTCGGTCTGGAGAAGGTCTGAGGCACATGGAGAGGAACGTTCTCGACCAGCTGCGCGAACTGCGCGCGCAGGGCGGCCTGGAGGCCGCCTACGACTCCGTGGCCGCCCTGCTCGGACGGGCCGAGATCGAGGACGACGCCGTCGCGCTGCGGCGCGTCGGACGGCTGCTCGCGGGAGTGGACCCGCGGCGGGTGCTCGCCCGTCATCCGGCGACGCCCGTCGTCACCGTGGCGATCACCGGACAGTCCACGGTGGCCCCCGTCGTCGATCCGCTCACGGCGGAGCTGGCCAGGCACGGCATCCTGCTGCGACCGGTCCTCGGCGACCACGGTGCGTACGTCCACGACCTGACGGACCCGGCGGGCCGCTTCGCCGGCGCCGGGCACGACCTGGCCCTGTGCCTCCTCGACGCCGAGACCGTCCTCGCCCGGGTTCCCGAGGTGTGGCGGCCCGAGGACGTGGAGCGGGCGGCGGACGAGGCGCTGCGCCTCCTCGCCGACGTCGCCGCCGCCCACACGGCGCTGTCCGGGGGCACCCTCGTGCTCAACACGGTCCCCCTGCCGCGCTCCTGGAGCCACCAGCTGGTCGACCACCGCTCCAGGGCCGAACTCGGGGTCGTGTGGCGCGACTTCAACAGCAGGCTGCTGCGCATGTCCGCGACGGCGCCCGGCCTCGTGGTGATCGACCTCGACCCGCTCGTCGCCGAGGGCGGCCCCGTGCACGACCTCCGGCTGGCCCACTACGCGGGGGCCCGCCTCGGGACCCCCTTGCTGGCCGCCTACGCGCGGGAGGCGGCGCATCTGGCGCGCTCGCTTCGGGGGGCGACCCGCAAGTGCCTGGTGCTCGACCTGGACCACACGCTCTGGGACGGCGTGCTCGCCGAGGACGGGCCCGACGGGGTCGCGGCTGCGGGCACCGACCGCGGCGAGGCCTTCGGAGCCTTCCAGCGCGTCGTGAAACAGCTGGCCTCGCAGGGCGTCCTGCTCGCGGTGAGCAGCAAGAACGACCGGGACGAGGCGGTCGCCACCCTGCGCGACCATCCGGACATGCGGCTGAGGGACGGCGACTTCGTACGGATCGACGCCGACTGGGAGCCCAAGGACGGGCATCTGCTCGACATCGCAGGACACCTGGGCCTCGGGACCGACGCGCTCGTGTTCGTGGACGATTCCGCGGCGGAATGCGCGCGCGTACGGCGGGTGGTGCCGGAGGCGGCCGTCGTACGGCTCGACGACGAACCGGCGACGCACGTCTCCCGGCTGCTGCGCGACGGCTGGTTCGACCGCGTGAGCCTGACCGAGGACGACCGGGACCGGAACCGTCGCTATCGCGCCGAGGCGGGACGCCGTGAGCTGAGGCTGAGGACCGGAGCGGCGGAGGACTTCCTGCGGGACCTCGGGATCGAGGTGGAGGTCGGCCCGCCGCATAGACACGAACAGGCCAGATTCGCCCAACTCACCCAGCGCACCAACCGGTTCAATCTGGCCGGACGGAGGATGACGGAGGCGGAGGTCTCCGCGGCGGCCTCCGGACACGATGGCGAACTGCTGCTCGCGGTCCGCTCGGCCGACCGGTTCGGGGACAGCGGCCTGGTGGGCGCGCTGCTCGCCCGCCGCACCGGGGACGCGCTGGACGTCGAGAACGTGTGGCTCAGCTGCCGGGTGCTGGCGCGGGGGATCGAGCAGGCCCTCCTGGGGCACGCCCTGGAGCTGGCCCGCGCGTCCGGCTGCACGGAGGTGAGGGCCCGGTACGTGCCCACGCCCAAGAACGGGCGGGCGGCGGACTTCTACCCCTCGATGGGATTCGCAGAAGTGTCCCGCCGGTCAGGAGAGACGCTCTTCGCGCACGACTTGATCATGATTCCGGCCATGCCCGCACACCTCCGCACACGATCGAATCCGGCCGGGGGAGGAGCGGCGTGAATCCACGGAACCTCGACGAGTTCCTGCTTCTGCTCCATGATGAGTTCTCCATTGACCTGCGGGAACGAGGAGCAGGTACGTACCTGGCCGACGTGCCGGAGTGGGACTCCGTGCTGCTGCTGCAACTCGTCACCGTGCTGGAGGAGGAGACGGGACGCCGGCTCCCGGTTCGCCCCCTCTTCGAAGCACGGACGTTCGAACAGATCTATGCCTTAGTGAAGGAGCAAGGATGACCGTCCCCGGAGGCGCGGCCGTGGGGCCGCCGCTCACCGTGCCGGTGGAGGTCGCCGACTGTTCCGACGCCGCCTGGGAGCAGGTGCGGCAGGACCTGCGGCAGAGCGGCTCGGCGCTGCTGTGGGCCCGGCTCTCCGGCCTCGGGGTGCGGGTCCCCGAGGGTGACGCGCTGCGCGAGCTCCTCGGCCGCGACTGGTCCCGCTATCTCGAACTGGCGCACGCCGAGGTCCGCCGGCGTTACGCGGCCTCGCGGATCCTCCTCAAGTGCGCGGCGGGCGCCGTGCTGCGCAGCGCGCCCGAGCAGCTGGAGCTGGCGTACGGTCCGACCGGCCGGCCCTATCTGCGGGGCTGCGACCAGGTCGACATCAGCCTCAGCCACACGGGCGACCTGCTCCTGGTCGGCCTCACCACGCGCGGACTCATCGGCGTCGACGCCGAGCGGGTGGACCGGCAGATGTACGGCGGCGGTCTCGGGCGCCACGTGTGCACGCCGTACGAGCTGATCACGCTGGCCCAGCTGGACGAGCCGGAGCGCAATCCCAGCCTGGTGCGCCTGTGGACCCTCAAGGAGGCGTACAGCAAGGCGATCGGGCAGGGGATGAACTTCCGCTTCACCGAGTTCGGCTTCGGGCCCGACGGCCGTCCCGTCCAGGTGCAGCGCCCGGACGGCACGACCGGGACCGGGGACGAGTGGGGGTTCAGGACCTTCGTGATCGACGAGGAGTACTGCGTGAGCGCCGCGGTCTACGACGCGGGGTTCGGCTCCTCGGCGGACACGGACATCACGACGATGCTGGACCGGGACTGCGCCGAGGCCATCGTCGAGGCCCTCGGCGGGCGGGCGTAGCCGGGCGGGGCGGGCGCGCCCTCAGAGCAGGTCCCCGATGCTGTTGAGCATCCCGGACATGGCGACGTTGAAGCCCGCCTGGAAGCGGCTGGTCGCCTCCAGCTCCTCGGTGATCTCTGCGATGTGACGCCGGCAGGTGCGGACGGACATGCCCAGGCGCCGGGCGACCATCTCGTCCTTGTACCCCTTGGACATGAGCCGCAGGATGGAGTGCTTCACCCCGTCGTCGGTGGTCGGCGTCCTGGACATGTCCGGCACGAAGGGCGTGGCGCCGTCCCAGAGGTACTCGAAGACCGAGCAGAGGAACGCCACCAGCGTGGGCTCGCGCACGACGGCGGCGCCGGGCGTCTGCTCCTGGCAGTCCACGCGCTCCGGGAGGAAGGCGATTTCCCGGTCGTAGATGAAGATGCGGTCGATCACCTCGTCGGCGGTGCGGACCTCGGCGCCCGCCTCGGTCACGTCGCGCACGTACGCCCGGGTGGGCAGGTCGCTGCGGGCCGTGTGCTGGTAGAGGGTGCGCAGCCGGACGCCCCGGTCGAGCATCTCCTGCGCCGCCTCCCGCGCCGCGGGCAGCACCTCGGCGGGGCGGGGGCCGCCCGGCTGGATGATGAGCAGTTCGCTGCGGCACTGCTGCCGGCGCTCGTCGATCATCGACTGGACGAGTCCCGGGTCGCTGATGAGGTCGAAGGCCTCCACGCGGTTCCGCTCGCGGCGGCCCTCGAAGTAGAGGGGGGTCAGGGACAGCAGCTTGGTGCGCACGTCCGTCACGGCGTGCTGGAGGTCCCGTATCTGACGCTCGGCGGCCCCGACCAGGTCGGCGGCGGCCACGTCCGGTCCGACCGGCACGAGGACCGAGGGGTCGCCCGGCATGGGCTGGAGGAGCTTCAGATGACGGAGTATCTGCTCCGTGCGGCGGACCTCCGCCGGACCGAGGGCGAGGTGCTCCGCGATGGCCTCGTGGTCGAACATCCCGATGCGGACGGCCTGTCCGTAGGCGCTGGCGCTGATGTCGTCCAACTCGGCGAAGCCCGAAGCGGAATCCTCTCTTCTGCCCATCTGTACCGCTCCCCCGGTTCGGCGAATTTGTTGTCATGCAACTTTACGCCACCGTCTCGAGCTTGGTCGGCGACGTGATCGCAGGGCAAGGTGATCTCCGACGGACGGGGCGGCGATCCAGGGTTCATTGGTGGACCATTCAATCAATGCCTCTTTGAATACTCTTGACCATTTGGGGGAGAAGACATGGGGATTTCCGTGCAGAGGATCGGGCAGCGCGTCATGGGTGCGGCGGTCGTGGCGGTCGTGGCCGGCCTCTTCGCTGCGGGCGGCGCGCAGGCGGCGACCTCCTCGGAGCCCGTGCTCGCCGGAGCGTCGGTGGGCGTGCAGATCGACCTGGCCGGAATCGGCGCCTCGGTCACGGCGGCCTGCCCCGAGGACGACCGCTGGACCTGATGCCCCGCCCCCGCAAGGGCAGATGAGACGCAAGGCTCTCCGCGGTGACCACGCGGGGAGCCTTTCGTCATGCCGGGACCAGCACGTCCGCGGTGTGCGCGATCGCGGTCACCAGGACACCCCCTTCGGCGGCCCACCGGCCGGCGAACGCGCGCGGGGCGTCCCCCAGCGGGCCGGCGTCCGCGAGGAGACGCACCCGGAAGGTCCCCTCCACCGGATCCAGGGTCACCAGCGCCTCCTCGAAGCCGAGTTCACGACCCGTCAGGGGGTACCAGGTCTTGAAGACCGACTCCTTGGCGCTGAACAGGAGCCTGTCCCAGGACGTCCCGGGACGCGTCCGAAGGAGCCCGGCCACCTGGCGGTACTCCTCCTCCAGCGCGATGACCTGCAGGATCCCCTCGGGCAGCGGCTCGTCGGGCTCCGCGTCGATGCCCACGGACGCGACGTCGGAACGCCGGGTGAGGGCCGCCGCCCGGTATCCGGCGCAGTGCGTCATGCTGCCGGCGAGCGACGGAGGCCAGCCGGGAGCACCCCGGTGACCGGGGACGACCGGAGCCGGCGGCAGCCCGAGACGGGCCATCGCCACCCGCGCGCACCAGCGGACCGCGGCGAACTCGGCGCGGCGCTTGGGGACCGCGTCACGGACGCAGTCCTCCTCCTCGGGATAGAGCGCGAAACCCGCCGGGTCGCTCCTGACTTCGACGGCGGCGACCTGGGGCGGCAGCAGAGAGGCGAGCATGGAGTCCCCGATTCCTCGACGTGACGGACGTTCTCCACGCTCGCGACACCCCGCCCGCCCGGCGAGCGGCGACAGGGCCCGCGACCACCACCACCCGCCGCCGGGGGCCGGATCCGCCACCCCGCTGCCATGCCCCGAGCACGGACCGACCGGTCCTGCCGCGCACCGGGCAGCCGGCCGGCCGGACCTTGCCATGGGGTTGCCATATGCGGCACCGGCAGCCCATTCCCACCGGGTGAAAAGCGGGAGCGGGGCGGCGGGCAATTGCTGCCGTGCAGCTTGCGGCCACCGTCCGGAGCCAATGTCCGGCCGTGGCCGAATCGCATAATTCCGAGGTGACGCATTAACGGCCGGAGAGGCCGGTCAATGCGATCCGACCGGTAGTTGTGTGATAGCGGGGGCGCTTCATGAATCTTGTGGAACGAGCAGTGGAACGCGAAGCACTGGAATCCGCGCTCGCCGACTGCGCGGCGGGACGCGGGACCACGGTCCTCGTCGAGGGACCCGTCGGATGCGGCAAGAGCGAACTGCTCGCCCTCACGGCCGAACGCGTCGCGTCGCACGGCGGCATCGTGCTGCGCGCCACGGGATCGGCCGCCGAATCAGACCTGCCGCTCGGCGTGCTCAGCCAGCTGGCCGCCGGGGCGCCTCCCGGCGCGCTCGACCCCCGCCAGGACGGCGCGGGCGGGCTCGGCGAGTCGATGGAACTCTTCAGCGCCGCCGTACGCCGACTGGCCGCGACCGGCCCGGTCGCGATCTGCGCGGACGACTGGCAGCACGCCGACCACCTGTCGCGCCAGTACCTGCTGCACCTCGCCCGGGCCGCCGGGACGGCGGGAGTCCTGGTGGTCCTCGCACGCCGCCTCGACGGCCGGGACATCGACCCCCTGCTCGGCACCGAACTGATACGGCTTCCGCGACTCGTACGCCTCGCCCTCTCGCCGCTGAGCCGCGACGCGGTGGGCGAACTGCTGCGGGGCGAAGGCATCGGGACCGAGGAGGAGGCGGCCCCACTGCACCGCGCCGGAGGCGGAAACCCGCTGCTCCTGCGGGCGCTCCTGCAAGACCTCCGCGGAGCGGGGGAGGACCGGGAACCGCGACCGCACGGAGCCTTCGGCCACGCGGTACTGGCCTGCCTGCAGCGCAACGGCCCCGGAACCGTCCGGCTGGCGAACGCGCTCGCCGTACTCGACGAGTCGGCCACCCCCGACACCGCCGCACGGCTCCTCGGGGAACCGGTCGCCCACACGGCCCGGGCGGCCGAGGCCCTCGCCGCCGCCGGCCTCCTGGACGGCACCCGCTTCCGGCACCCCGCCGCACGGGCCGCCGTGCTCGACCGCATGACGCCGGCCGAGCGCACCGCCCTGCACCGAAGGGCCGCGGCCGTCACCCGCGACGCCGGCGCGGCCGCGCCCGTCGTGGCCGAACACCTCGTCGCGGCCCGGGACACCACCCCGGACTGGGCCGTACCGCTCCTGCAGAGCGCCGCCGCACAACTGCTCTCCTCGGGACGGGCACGCAGCGCGCTCGCCTGCCTGGAACTGGCGGGGGAAGGCGCCGTCGGCGCCGACGAACACCTCGACAACCGCCTGCGCCTCGCCGAGGCCGCCGCCCGGATCGACCCCGGCGACGCGGAACTCCGGACGACCGAAGCCCTGGAGACCGTCCGCTCCACACGGCCCGGGCCGGGCCGGATCGGCGCCCTGGCCCGGCTGCTCATCGGCCAGGGCCGGCTCGACGAGGCCGACGAGGTCCTGGGACTGCTCGACGCCATCGACCGGCAGGCGGCCGGGACCTGGTCCCAGGCCCGCCGGACGCCGTCCGCCGGCGGCGCGGACACCGACCCGACGGACGGCCTCTCGGCCTTCCCCCGGCGGACCGGCACCCGCGGGCACCGGGCCCCGTCGGAGGAGGACGGAGGGCCCGGGCTCCGGGAGGCGGCACGGGAACCGGCCGGACCGCCCACGGCCCTCTGGCACCTGCCCGAAGGCGGTCCGGCCGCGGCGGCCGCCGCCGAGGCCTTCCTGCGGGGCGCCGCCTCCGGCCGCGCCACCATCGAACCCACCGTGCAGGCCCTGAGGACCCTGCTGTACCTCGGCGGAGCCGCCAGGGCCCTGCCGTGGTGCCGCGACCTCGTGGCCGAGACCGAGCGGCGCTCCGCCCCCGGCTGGGCCGTGCTCCTGCGCGCCCTGCACGCCGAAGCCCTGCTGCGCCAGGGCGACCTGGACGGAGCGGAACGGGAGGCGCTCGCCGCACTGGGATCGGTGCCCCGGTGGCCCGGCAGCGCCCTCACGAGCGGCGTCGCCGGCACCCTGATGCGGGCCCGGCTCGCCCTCGGCCGTACCGACAGCGTCGCGGCGGAGCTGGCCCGCCCGCTGCCGGACACCGCCCTCGACAGCGTGCACGGACTCTCCTACCTGCGCGCCCGCGGCCAGTTCCACCTCGCCACCAGCCGCTACCACGCCGCCCTCGGCGACTTCCTGGAGATCGGCCGGCGCATGCGGCGCTGGGGCCTTGACCGGCCCGTCGTCCTGCCCTGGCGCACGGACGCCGCCGAGGCCCTCCACCGGCTCGGCGAGGACGCCCAGGCCGAACGGTTCGTCACCCAGCAGCTCGCCACCCCCGACGCGGCCGACCCCTGGGTGCAGGGCATCTCCCTGCGGCTGCGCGCGACCGGCCAGGAACCCAGGAGACGGCAGGCGATCCTCGCCCGTGCCACCGAAGCCCTGAGACGCTCCGGCGACCGCTACGAACTGGCCCGCGCCCTCGGCGACTTCGGCGCCTGCCTGCAGGAGGGCGGGGAATCGGCCCGGGCCGCCATGGTCAACCGGACGGCCTGGCACCTCGCCGACGAGTGCGGTGCCCACCCGCTGCGCAACACCATCACCCTCGTCGGCACCCCGCCGGCTCCGGCGCCCCCCACGGTCACGGCCTCGCACGCGGAACGGGCCGAGCAGCTCAGCGACTCGGAGCGGCGGGTCGCCGCCCTCGCCGTGCGCGGCGACACCAACAAGGAGATCGCCGGGAAGCTCTTCATCACGGTGAGCACCGTCGAGCAGCACCTGACCCGGGCCTACCGCAAGCTCGGCATCACCCGCCGGCAGGACCTGCCCGTGGAGCTCCAGCTCATCGCCGCCGAGGTCTGACGATCCGTCGGCGAGGTGCCAGGCCGTCCGGTTGACCATGGC
>NZ_MWIG01000591.1:0-18030 GCF_002156145.1 Streptomyces sp. NRRL B-24572
TCGGTGCGGGCCCTGACGTGCGCGAGACCGCGCTCCAGCCCGGTGCGGACGTACCCCTCGGTGTGGCGGCAGCCGGTGGCCACGCTTCGGTCCCACCGGGCGCGGGCCAGGGAGGAAGAGTCCACCGCCTCCCCGGGCCGGGTGGTCTCTTCCCTCTCGACGAGCGCGAGGACGGCCGGCGGCAGCACCGCCATCGTTCCGGCGCCGGGGCCGAGCCACCGGGCGTAGGCCATGAGGGACTTGATGTCGACACCGTCACGGACGTGGTTGGCGGAGGGCATCGTTCCCCGGTAAACCCAGTGCTCCCCGCGCGTCGTGGTGACCGTGCGGGTCGGCGGCAGCGTGGCGCGGGCCCAGTCGACGGCGTCGGCGTCGTCCAGGTCGACCACGGTGACCCCGGCGCCGCCCGGGTGATAGGCGACGCCGACGGACTGCCGCCATGCGTTTGCCCACGCGGCCGACTTGATGATGTGCGGGTCGGCGGTGGCGGCGGCCCACGCGTGGCACGGCCGGGGGCAGGCACAGGGCCCGGGGGTCTTCATGTTCGGCCGGCCGCCGCACGCGTTCTCGGTGCAGTCGGGGCAGTTGCCGAACGGGCCCTTCCCGGCCCGCAGCGGCAGCACCGGCATGTAGCCCGCTGCGAGGTGCAGGGCGGTGGCGAGGTGACGTCCGGTCCGGGCGTCTCGCCGGATCGGGATCGGATGGGTCATGCTGGGTGTCTCCAGTTCTCTAGGCAGTGCTGGCAGGCGAGGGCGGCCCCGGTCTTTGGCGAGAGGGGGCCGCCCTCGGCGTAGCTACTGGTGGGTGATCCAGCGGGCGTACTGCTGGCGGACGTAGTGGCGGGGGTCGCAGATGACGGCCGCGTCGTCGACGTCCATGAGGCGCCGTGCGGCCCGGTCGGCGGCTTCGGTGGCGTCGCCGGGCTCGCCGACGTGCTCGTCGGCGAGGGCGATGCGGTCGAGGAGGGCGGCCTTGCGGAGCCAGAACTCCCGGCTCGTCTCGCTGCCGAACGGCCGCTCGGCGGCGGTGCGGGCGGTCCAGCCGATCTCGCTGATGGTGGACGGGGCCTTGGCGTAGGCCTGCTCGGGTGTCGGCCAGTCCTGCGCGGTGGGCCGGGTCAGAAGGTCGAGCGCGGTGGCGATGTGCTGGGCGGCGGTGTCGGCGATGTGGGTGGCGGCCTGGTCGAGGGCCTCGCGCACCGCCTTGTGGTGGGGGGTCTGCTCGTCCAGGTTGCCGCTGAGCTCGCGGAAGATCTGGGCGAAGAGCGCGAGCAGGCCCGTGGCGCTGTTGGCGGGGTCGTGGAACGTGGCGAGGACCGGGCGGAGGTCGGCCGGGGTGACGCTGTAGCGGGCCTCGCGGGCCATGTCGCACAGCTCGCGGCGGACGTCGTGGTTGAGGTAGGGCCAGAAGGGGTTGGTGACGGATCCGGTCTCGTGCTGGGCGGTCTCGGACACAGTGGTTCTCCTCAGAGGCTGGAGAGGGCGTCGATGACGCTCTCGGTGAGCTGGTTGATGGGCTTGGAGGCGCCGGTGGAGGCGAGGAAGAACCCGAACATCACGGCGATGAACGCGGAGCCGGGGCCGAGGGTTTTGGAGCGGAGCAGGAAGAACAGGACGAGTCCGAAGAGGGCGACGAGCGAGACGGTTATGGCCACGGTTAGTGGGCTCCGTTCGGCTGAGGGTGGGCGGGGGTCAGCGGGTGCCGGCGCGGTAGGTGCGGGAGGCGCGGTTGTAGAGCCAGCGGCCGACGCGGATGCGTTTGCCGGTGGCCTGGCAGCGGCGGCAGTCCTTGCCGCGCTTGGGTCGTCCCTTGCGGTCGGTTCGGGTCAGGTGGCCCATGCCGTGGCACGTGCGGCAGTCACCGAACGGCGAGGCCGCACACTTCGCCGCATAACCGAGGGTGACGGCGAGCAGGCAGGCGATAGCGAGCAGGGCGGGGGTCATGAAGGGCCCTCCCAGGCGGTTTCCAGGGGTTTTCGCAGGTGGGCCGCTATCCGCTAGCGGCCTGATCAGAGCAGGTTTGGGGCGCTAGCGGAGCCGCTAACGTTAGCGGGGGATGCCGCTAGCGCTAGCGGCCCCGGAGCCTCAGCCCGCGTCCCGCTTTCCGTCACGCTCCGCGACGATGGTGGTGAGGTGGGCGCGGGTGATGCCCCGCCGGTTGACGACCTTGCCCTCCACCCGGCGGCCGACCTGGCCGGTGGCGATGCCGTGCGGCTTGAGCGCGGCGGCCAGCGCGTCGGGCTCCCATCCGCCGTAGACGTCCGGGCGCAGCTCGGCGAGCCGGGCCACGACGGTCTCGGACCACACCTTGGTCTCGGCGGCGGGGACGACGGCGAGGATGTCGGCGAGCAGATCGTAGGCCGGTCCGGTCACCACCTCCGGCGCCTCGCCCATGGCGTAGCCGGTGAGGAGTCCGGCCTTCTCGCGGGCGGTGCGGGCCCGGGCGGCGATCGCCTCGGCGCCGGGGGCGTCGACGTAGACGGAGGAGACGATCCTCGCGTCGGAGCCCTCGCCCACGAAGTAGTGGATGCCCTTGTCGCCCCAGGCGAACATGGTGGCCCGCACGCCCCGCTTGTAGGCGGAGGTGCCGAGGACCATGTCGTTCTCGGTCTGGCCCATGACCTTCAGGCACCAGCGGGCGCCGGCGTTCGCCGAGATGCCCGTGGGCAGCGACTTCGCGTCGGGCCGCTGGGTGGCGAGCAGCAGTACGATCCCGGTCGCGGGGCCGCGCTTGACCAGGTCGGTGGCGATCTCCTCGAACTCCTTGCCGTGCGCGGCGTGTTCGAAGAGCACCTGGCACTCGTCCACGCCGACCACGATCGGGTGCAGCCCGAGCGAGGTCATGTCGGCGAGCTGGGAGGTGACCTTGTTCTCCGGGCAGATGTCGCGCGGCAGGGAGCGGATCACGCCGGTGCGGCGGCGCAGCTCCTCGCGCAGCGCGCGGAAGTCGGCGAGCGCGTACTCGATGGTCTCGTCGTCGTCGCCGGCGGCGTGCCGGTGGGAGACGGCGTTGCCGACCGGGTCGAGGTCGCCGGTGCCCTTCATGTCGTAGGTGTGGACCTCGGCCCGGGGGTCGAGCGCGGCGATGAGCAGCAGCAGTCGCAGCAGGAACGTCTTGCCCATGCGGGGGATCGCACCGATCACACCGGCGATGTACATCAGGGTGACGTCGACCCAGCGGCCGCGCTGGTCGGTGCCGTAGGCCACGGGCCGGAACAGGTCCACCGACCCGGACTTGGCGAGCGGCCAGGCGGGCTTCTTCGCCTTGGTGAGGTCCTGGTCGCCGACCCACAGGACCATGCGGCCGGGGTGTTCCTCGGAGGCGGGCTCGGGCCACACGCAGCCGAGGGGGCGGCGCAGGCCGGAGGCGAGACGTTCGCGGCGTTCGATGACGTCGGTGACCGTGACGCCGTAGGGGAGGTTGCCCTCGGCGCGCCAGCCGGGGCCGTCGCGGGTGATCGGGGCGGTGAACTCGAACCCGTCCCGGCCCTTGCCTTGCGCCTGGTTGATCGCGGGGATGCCGAGCGCTCCGAGGGCGCGCAGCACGATGTCGGAGGTCAGCTTCGTCGCCCGCGGCAGCTCCACCGCGCGGTGGACGACCGGGCTGTCCGCCTTGCGGCCGGCCGCGCCGAGAGCGAGCAGGACCGTGCCCACCGAGACCGCCTGCACCCAGCCGGGGGCGAGGACGTAGATGGCGAGCGCGGTCGTCAGGCCGGTGAACAGGGCGAGGGCGGCGATGATGCCGCGCAGCTTCACCCGGCTGTCGCGCTGCGCGGACAGCCGCAGGTACTCGGCGGCGTCCTCGCGCCGCACGGCGGCGAGCCGGACCGCCTCGCCCTCGCGATCGGTCACCCACCGCATCGCACCGCCGATGAACCGGGCCGCGCCGACCGGCGACTGAAGCGCGAGCCGGGCGGCGTAGATGGGGGCGCGCAGCGCGTGGTAGCTGACGGTGTGGGTGTAGTGGCGGGCCACCCATCCGGCAGCGGTGCGGAGTTCAGCGGTGGACCGCAGCCAGACCGGGATGACCTCCCGGCGCTTGGCTCCGGCCAGCCGGCCGAGGTACCCGGGACCGGCCGCGACCGGGGTGGGCTGGTCGACCACCACCCGACCGGTCTCCGGCTCCGGTTCGGCCGGGTCGGTGGTCCGGGCGGCGCGGGCCTTGTCAAGGTCGACTACCTCGGCGCCGTGGTCGGCCGGCCGGTCGGCGGTCATCTCCGCTTCCAGGCGGACGAAGAGGTCGTGGTCGTCGTCGGGGTGCTTCACTGAAGCGTCCTCTCTTCGTGAGGGAACAGATGGGCCCGGGGCGGTCGGGATGCTTGGCGGCTGTCGGCCGCCCCGGGGCACAGCTACTTGCGCTTGTCCTTCTTGGCGTTCTTCTCGGCGCGCTCGCGGGCCTTGTCGATGACGCGGTCGACCTTCTTCTCCAGGTCGCCCTGGTAGACGGACTCGCCGGCGATGCCGCGCTTGCACATGCGGGCGACGTACCAGGCGACCTTCGTCTTCTCTCCGGCGGTCAGCTTCGGGGTGTCGGCCATGGCTACTTCTCCTCGCTGGTCTGGGCGTTGGCGGCGGCTTCGGTGGTGGCGGCGGCCTGGGCGAGGCGGGCCCACACGGCGGCCTCCTCGATCGCGGCCGGGCTGGGGTGGCCGCCGAAGAGGGCGTTGCGGAGCAGCTTCTCCGCCTTCTCGCGGTACTCGCGGCTGGTCACGGGGGTCCCTTCCGGGGCCGGGGCTGTCCCGACTCCCCACGACCCCCGCACCGGGCGGGGATCGCAGGCAGGCGTCAGCGGCGGCGCTTACGGGTCTTGGCCAGGGTCTTGGCGGCGGCCTTGCCGTCCGGGCCGCCGACCGACCTCACGACGCTCACGACACCCCAGGACAGGACGGCGGCCAGGAACGCGAGCAGGGCCAGGTTCGCCGCGATCGCGGTCAGCGCGCCGACCAGCAGGGGGCCGAAGTAGACCCCGGCGGCGACCGTGCCGGCGCCGATCCCGGAGCCGAGCGCGATGCGCTGGACGGTGCGGTCCGGCGGCGCCTGGTGGATGTGCTGGTGGACCACCTGCGGCACCGGCGCGGGCTGGATCGGGGTGGGGAGGTGGTCGGCGTAGGTGTAGGTGCCGTCCGGGAGCTGTACGACCCGGAGCGGCTCGGGCAGGTTGTTCACGGCTGCTTCCCTTCGGCTCGGACCTTCTCCGTCCAGGCGTCCTGGAGTCGGGTGAACTCGGCGTGGATGGGGTCGCCCTTGGCGCACGGCTCGCCCTCCTGGCAGTCCAGGCAGATGCCGACGTGCTTGGCGGACTCCTCGAAGGAATGCATGTAGTCGATGAACAGCTGGTCGTCGTTCATGGAGTTCTCCCTGTTCACGGCTCGGTGAGGACGGCGTGGGTGTCGGGGTAGGCGCAGGGGGTGCACATGCCGAGCGAGGGAGGAATCCGGTACCCGGCGTCCCGCCCGCACTCGGGGCAGAGCCGCCGGGCCGCGTTCGCCTTGGCCAGGGCCGCCCGCTTGGCCGGGGTCATCGGCCGGACGGGCTTGGCCCGGTCGATGCGGTAGAGGAAGGCGATGAGCGGTTCGCGTCGGCGGCGGGGGCGTTCGAGCTGGGCCACGACCGGCTGACCGGCCGGCCGCAGCCCGAGCGCGCGGAGCTGCCGGAAGGTGGCCAGCCCCTCGGGCGCGAGACGCCACCGGTAGACGGGGATCGCGCTCACGCCGCCTCACCGCGCTCGGCCCGCAGGGTCTCGCGCAGCCACCGACCCTTCTCCGGCGATGTGCGAACCGCCCGCCGGATCCGATCGGCCGTCAGGTTCTCCACCGGCCACGACTCCGTCACCCGCCGCGCCTCGGCGAGGAGTTCATCGCGGCTGCGGCGGGGTTGGGTCGACTTGGCCGCCTCCGGCACCCGGCGGGTCACCCGCTTGGCCGACGGTGCCTGCTCGGCCGCGTCGACCCGCTTGGACACCCGATCGGTCGACTCCGCCGAAGCGGGCCCGGTGGGCTCTTCCAGCTGGAACAGGTCGTACGGGCTGCGCTCGGCCGGGGCCGGTTCGAGAGCCGGTACGGGCAGGTCAGAGGTAGACCGTTCCGTTATGGTCTGGGTCGGTTCCTCCATCTTTGCGGGGTGGATCGGTCGGGTAGACCGGTCGACCTCCAGCTCCACCGTCATGGCGACCGGTTCATCGATCGGTCCGGCGGCCAGGGCGGGGGTGGCCGGGACGCCGAACATGTCGGCGAGGGCCGCGTCGGCACCGGCGGTGATGTGGTCGCGCTGTACCTCGACCAGTCGGGTGCCCAGGGTGTGATCCCCGGTGCCGACCTTCCGGGCCAGTCGCCAGGAGGCCCGTTCGGAGCGCTTGCGGGTCCACTCCCCGGGGTGGTTCGCGGCGCGGGCCCGGTGGTAGGCCAGGGCCTGCACGATCGCGGCGGTGTGTGCTTCGGCCTCGGCGTCGTGGCCGTCGCGGTAGACGACGATCCGGCGGGCGAGGAACGCGGCGCCCTCGGCGGAGGCGGTCATGCCCATCGGGGTCAGGGCGTAGATGACCATCTCGCCCGGACTCTTGGCTGCGGTGGCGGACATGGCGGCCGCAGCGGTGGGAAGAGCCCACAGCCCGGCCCGGATCACGCGCGGCGAGGACTGCCCCAGCAGCGTCAGGCCGAGCAGCACGATCGCCAGCACGGCGGTGGCGCCCTCACCGGCCGCGACCGCGCCGACAGCGGTGCCGGAGCCGTAGGCGGCCTTGATGTTGGTGTAGGTGCCGTATCCGCCGGCGCCGCCGGTGGCGAGCATCGGCACGAACGCCGCCCCCAGGACGATGCGCTGGAGCTTGCTCAGCTCCTTGCCCGTGGCGTTCACCGGCGCCACCCCCGCCGCTTGGGCTCCTCGGTGAAGGTGGCGTAGTCGCCGGGCGGGTAGACGTAGTTGCTCAGCGCGCCTTCGGCGGCCACGGCCGTCGCGCCGAGCAGGGAGATGCCGGCGGCGGCGATGGTGCTGTGGTCGGCGGCCGTGTCCGCCAGCACTCCGGCGGCCTGCGTCGCGCGCCGGGCCAGGTTCGGTGTGCCGCTCGGGTCGGTCATGTGGTTGATCGCCAGGTCGCGGATCCGGTCTCGGATGCCCATCACGCCACCGCCCCGGGCACCGGCGCGTTGATCAGGCCGGTCATGGCGGCGATCTGCTCGCCGGTGAGCTTGGTGTGCTCGTTCATGGCGTGGGCCACGGTGCGGATCTCCCGCCACAGGTGGCCGACCTTCCGCAGGGCCATGCCCCGAACCTGCCCCCACGACTTCCCGCCCGCCGGAACGTGGTCACAGGCGATCCGGTGACCGGTCTCGGCGGCGATGTCGATGGCGTGCTGGCGGTCATGGTCGGCGTCGCAGGCGGCGGCCCGCTCCGGCGTCCACAACCCGGAGGCCATCAGGTAGTGGACCTCGGCCACCGTGCCGGCGGCGGCCTGCGCGGCGAACCGCCACGGCGGGACGACCTGCTCGGTCACGACCGTCGTCAGCCCCGTGAGTTCCCAGCGGCCGGGCCCGGGTTCCCAGGCGACGACCTCACTGGAGCGCACGTGAAAGCCGTAGGACATGGCGAGCACGGCGTGACCGGCCTCGTGGAAGGCCATGCTGAGCCGGGAGTCCTCGTAGCCGAGCATGGCCGGCAGGGTGGGGCGAAGGTTGCCCCGGTGGTCGAGCAGAACGGCGGGGTCGGGGACGGTGGCCATCACGCGGCACCGCCCGCCTGCGCCACGCCGGCGCGGTTGGTCAGGGTCCGGCGCTCGTCCAGGACCCGGTTACGGGCCCGGCGGATCCGCCGCTCGTCCAGCGCGGTGGCCGGACGGTCGAGGATCATGATCTGCGCGTCGAGCAGGTCGATCTCCGCCAGGATCAGCGGCATCTCCTGCTCGATCGCGTCCAGCTCCGCGTCCGACGGCTCACCGTCGAACGGGGTGGCCGTAACAACGGCCTGAAGTGCAGCGATGGACTTCATTGGGTGTGTTCCTCTCAGACAGGAACGGCCCGAACCGACCCCCCGGTGCTCGAACACCGGGGGGTCTCGCCGTTGGAACCAGGTGTTCCGGCTCCCTTCAACCCCGCCCGTACGGCGCCCCACGAGGGGCCCGGACGGGCGGAGGAGGCAACCGGCCGCAGCACCGCTGCGCAGGTGACCTGACATCCGCGAATCACCGGATAGTCCGGTGCGCCGAAGCGGCGGATCAGGAGGACGCGGAGGGCGCTGCCGCCGTGCCGGTCCAGCACGAACGGCGCGCCCAAAGTCTTCGTCGGTACATCGAGACCCCCTCGGGTCGATCTGATCGGGACAAGCACTGCAAGGGGGACCTGCGTCCCCACCCTCCGGCCGTTGCTCGCGGTCACCGGGCCACCTCGCCAGTCGGGCCGAAGCCCTGTCCTCTGGCCTTCAGCGGGATCGCAGCGTCCCCGCCTTGAACACACGCCGTCCGAGCCTTTGTGGCCCATCTGGTGCGCACCAATAGATTGACATCTGGTGCGCACCAGATGCAACCCCTTCTTCGGGTTGCGTGTCGGTGTGCTCCTCCAGAGAACGGCCCGAGTGGGGTGTCTCGGTAGCCAACTGGGGTTAACCTCAGGGGGGTTAACCAGCTCTCACCTGGGGCTTTACAGGAGGCGGCGTGGCTAAGGGGTTAAGAGCGATCCGGACCGCGCGAGGGTGGTCGCAGGATCGGCTGGTTCACGAGATGCGGCGGTTCGCGGAACAACGACTGCTCGACATCGCCGCAGCGGCCAGCCTTAAGACCTACATCTCTGAGTGGGAGAACGGCCGACGCACCATCACGGACCGATACGCCGCGATCCTCCGGCCGCTCTTGGGCGCCACGGACGCCGAGCTGCGCGGCGAGACCGAAGCGCAGGAGCCGCAGGCGGACGGATACGCGGACCTGCTCAGTCGAATCGATGCGGCGGGCAGTCTGAGCGAGTCCATGGTCCCGTCGTTCCTGGCCCAGACCGAGCTGCTCCGCACCATGGACCGCCAGATGGGTGCGACCGGCTTGGTCGACCAGATGAACGGCCACCTAGCGGCCATGGAGGAGGCGCTCACCTTCGCCGTACTGCCGGGGATGCGGAGGCCCATCGCGACGGCCCTCGCAGGAGCCTCCACCCTCGCTGCGTGGCAGGCACTGGACGCTGGTGCCGTGGATCGGGCATGGCGAAGGTACGAGCTTGCCAAGAAGGCAGCCCAGGATGCCGACTCCCCGCTCTACCTGGCACACGCCATGGGCGAGCAGGCGTATGTACTCGCGGAGGCCGGCCGACCTCAGCTCGCGGTGGAGCTGGTACGAGACGCGCAGCGCACCCAACCCGAGCGTCAGTCGCCGCGGCTGCGGGCGTGGCTGGCCGCCGCCGAAGCTGAGCTGTGCGCCGCCGCTGGGCCCGAGATGGAGTCGGCGGCGCGGTCGGCACTTGAGCGGGCGACCGCGCTCCTCCCCGATGACGGCGAGACGCGCGACGCCGACATGCTGAGCATCTTCCTCAACACCGGTCACCTGACGCGGTGGCGCGGGAACGTTCTCGCCAAGCTCGGCGACGCCTCAGCGATGGAGGAGCTGTACGCGTCGCTCGACAGCGCCGACGATTCCTTTGTGCGCGCGAACTCCGGGCTGTACTGCGACCTCACCCAGGCGCACCTGGCCCGGGGAGAGCTGGACGACGCGCGGTCCCATCTTCAGAAGGCCAGGTTGCTGGCGAACCGCACGGGCTCCGTGCGGTTCCGCCGGCGGGTGGAACTCCTTACCGGTCGCCTCTAGTCCGGGACGCCAGGATGTGGAGCAGGGCCACGAGCGTGCCCGACCCCATGAGCTTGCCCTCGGACATGAGGCGCGGGATGTCGGCGAGGGGGATCCAGGCGATCTCGCCCGCCTCCTCGGCGTCGGTCGGCTCGCCGACCTTCTCAGCCCCACGGGCCACGAAGATCTCGTGCGGCGAGTCGACCATCCCGATCATCGGCTGATAGCTGACGACGTGCTCGACGGGGCCGGGACGCCAGCCCGTTTCTTCCTCGGTCTCGCGGGCCGCCGTGGTGGCGGCGTCCTCGCCCGCGTCCACGATCCCGCCGGGCAGCTCCCACCCCCACTGTTCCGGCACGAAGCGGTAGCGCCACAGCATGAGCACGCGGTCTTGGTCGTCGATCACGGCGGTGATGGCTACGCGGAAGAGCCGGACGACGTGATGCTCGAAGCGCTCGACGCCGGGAGGCTCGACGTCGACCAGGTCCAGATTCACCCAGCGGTTCTCGTAGACGTGGCGTGAGCCGTGGATCTTCCACGGCTCCATCTCCGCCGGCGTCGGGACACTCTCCCCGCCGAGGACGCGGTACGAGCTGCGGTCGTGGGCCTTGATGAAGTGCTCGTTCGCCAGACGTGCGAGTACCTGACGCAGCGCGGTACGACCGATCTCAAGCTCGGCGGTCAGCGTCCGCTCGGACGGCAGCTTCTCGCCCGGGCCGTAGCGGCCCGACTCGATCCACGATCGAATCGTCTCGTAGACCCTCTGCGTCTTGGGTCCCATCCTTGGCGCACTCTCCCGGATCGTCGGCTGGTGGTAGCCAGCGTATCGGGGGAGCAGAGCAGATGACTGGGCCATGTGAACCTCTCTTCCGGGGATCGCCCGGCCCCGGATGCCGGTCGCGAGTGGACAGCGGAGGAAGCCCCGGGAAGGGGCTGTTTCGGGGTCTCGTGGGCCATGTGTGGGCCAGAGCGGTCGCATAGAGGTCCCGGCCCGGGGAACGTGCAGGTCAGATGGGGGGTGACTGCTGTACGCCAGTCGGTCTTGAAAACCGTCGTGGCGAGAGTCACCGTGGGTTCAAATCCCACACCCACCGCAGCAGGTCGGAGAAGCAGCAGTTCAGAGGGCGGTCCCCGGAATCCGGGGACCGCCCTCTGCGTCAACCTGCCTCCCCCGTAGCCCGGTTCTCGATCCTCCTCCGGCGACTGGGCCGCCCCGGCGGACCGGGCGTGCACCGGCGAGGCGACGCGAGGGGAAGGCCACGATCGGGTCCCAGGAGATGCGGACCGTGCGAGCAGCGGCGATTCTGTAAAGGGCGAATCCACCGGCAAGGAGAGCCGCGATGTCTGTGATGGACAAGCTCAAGCAGATGCTGAAGGGCCACGAGAGTCAGGCTGGAACCGGCATCGACAAGGCGGGCGACTTCGTCGACGGGAAGACCCAGGGCAAGTACAGCGGCCAGGTCGACACGGCCCAGGAGAAGCTCAAGGAGCAGCTGGGGAACGACCGTGAGCAGACCGGCGGGCCCGAGTAGGAACCCACCGCAGACGAACGGCCCCTGACCGGATGGACGGTCAGGGGCTCGGGTGGGTTCAGGGGTGCAGTGGGTTCAGGGGTGCAGTGGGTTCAGGGGTGGCTGCGGGCCTGGGGGTTGTTCAGGCAGAGGGCGATGTTGCGGACCGCCGCGGTGAGTTCCTCGATCACCCGGGCCGCCTGCTCCGCGTTGTGGAAGACCGGGCGGTCGGTGAGGGAGCGGCTCAGCTCTTCCGCGGCCCGGACGGCGGGGCCGGCGTCCCCGGCGGGTACGGGAAGGGCCGCGGGTACGGGGGCGGCCGCGGGTGCCGTGCTCTGCGGGGGAGGCGGAGGGGCCGAGGAGTACGGCTCGGGCTCCGTCGTCCGGTAGCCGTCGAAGGACGGCGAGAAGGTGCCGGAGCCGACGGTCAGGGAGGCGCGCGCCTCCTCCCGTACGTGCTGCTGCGGGGCCGCGAAGTGGTCCTGGCCGTGCTGCGGGGCCGGGGCCGGGGTCGGCGCCTGGCCGTGCTGCGGGATCGGGGCCGGGGCCTGGCCGTGCTGCGGGATCGGGGTCGGCGCCTGGCCGTGCTGCGGGACCTGAGCCTGCCCGTGCTGCGGGGCCGGGACCTGGTCGTGCTGCGGGACCGGGGGCTGGGACTGGCGGGCGCGGGGCAGGACCAGGTGGTCGAAGCCCGGGAACGCCGGCGTGGTCGGGTGCGCGGCGGGCTGGGCGTACTCGCTCTGCCACTGCGCGCGGTAGTACTCCACCTGGTCCTCGCAGGAGGAGCGGGCGTGGAAGACCGCGGTGTCGTCGCCGAGGTCCGGGTACCAGAGGTTGGGTCCGGGGAAACGCACGGTCCGCATGCGGGGCTTGATCTGCTCGGCGCAGCCCATGCAGCAGCCCTCCGGCACGATGAGCGGGATGCCGCCGTTCTGCTCCGGATGCCGGGGGCCGCCCTCCGGGCTGTACTCCCCGTGGTGGCAGGGCGGCAGTTCGCCGCAGGCCCGGCAGACGGCGTAGTGCTCGGGGAGGACCGGCCAGTCCAGGCTGGCGGGGGCGCACCAGTGCTTCACCGCCGACCGGGGCAGGTTCTCGTCGCGCAGGACGAGCACCACCGGTCGTCGGTAGAACTCGGCGCGATCGGGGGCCGGTTTGAACGCCTGGTTGTCGGCCCGCCGCAGTTCGTTGGCGTGCCACCACAGCTCCACGTGGTCGCGCCACGCCTTCTCATAGGATTTCGGCCAGGAGTTGCCGGGGTAACCGGTGATCTCCAGGACGCGCCACGCCCGTCGGTCGAGCACGACGATGGAGCCGGCCCGGAGCCGCAGATGGGTGCCCTCGCCGTCCTCGTCCGGCCAGTCGTGGCGGCCGATGAGAGTGGGCTGGTCCGGGAGCCACCTGCGAATCTGCATGACACGCTCCTAGGCAATGAAACCGCGCGGTTTCAACTGGGGCAGTAGGTGACATTCTGAACAATTTAGGCGTCGCCTTGGGGGTTAGACACGCACACAGCGTTGATCGATTGAGGGTCGGAAACGCCTTCTGGCCCGGGTATTTCGCTTTCCCCGCCCGATCCGATCCGCCGGCGCGCGTCCCTCGGAGCGGCCGCCGCGGAGCCGGGCCGCAGCGGCCCGACACCCACCCGTACGCGTGACGTCGCTTCCAGCGGTGTCAGCCCGTACGTATGCATCCGTCCCGTGCAGGGGCCGCCGGCGGCTCCGGGCGGGGGTTTCCGGTCCGGAGAGGTGGTAAAGCGGCCGCTCCCGCCGCGGACGGGCCGGTAGGGTCCGGAAATCCGGAGACAGGGGTCTGAGATGCGCGTCGTACTCGTCCAGGGAGACATCACCGCCGAGGCGGCGGACGCGGTGGTCAACGCCGCGAACTCCTCGCTCCTCGGGGGCGGGGGAGTCGACGGAGCCATTCACCGGCGGGGCGGGCCGGAGATCCTCGCCGCCTGTCAGGACCTGCGGCGGTCGCACTACGGCAAGGGGCTGCCGACCGGGCAGGCCGTGGCGACCACGGCCGGACGGCTGCCGGCCCGGTACGTGATCCACACGGTCGGCCCGGTCTGGTCGCGGGACGAGGACCGCTCCGAGCTGCTGGCCTCCTGCTACCGGGAATCGCTGCGGGTCGCCGACGAGTTGGGGGCCCGTACGGTCGCGTTCCCGGCCATCTCCACCGGGATCTACGGCTGGCCGATGGCGGACGGCGCCCGGATCGCCGTGGAGACGGTACGGGCGGCCCGTACCGGGGTCGAGGAGGTCCGCTTCGTCCTCTTCGACGCGGCGGCGTACGCGGCTTTCGAGGCGGCCGTGGGGGATGCCGCGTAGCTCTCCGGGCGGCGGTACGGATTTCGCGGGCGAACGCATTCTCTTCGTCGGTCGATGCGTTCGATTCCTCCGGGGCGAAGACGCGCCGTGGCGTCCTTCCGAGAGAAGGATCGGCGGAAAATCTGCCGGAACGCTTCCTCCCTTGCGGCGCACCGGCCGTGCCGCCCTCCGGACCCCGCACCGACCTCCTCCACCCGTGTGAGCTGCGGCTTTCTCGTACCGCCGGGGTTTATCGGCTTGTCCTCACGCTTGCGGGGGAATCGGTCGCTCCGGGGTGGTTCGCCGGGGATTCGGTGGGCAACTCTGGATTCGCGACGTCGAGCACGAACGACCGAGGCGGTCGGCCAACCGCCTTGGAAATGGCCGTACTTCAGAGAAGTTCCGAAGTTCCGTAGAGCAGTTCCGTGCAACAGCATCAGCTTTCAGTTCCCGGAGGAACAGACATGGCAAGCATCCGTACCGCCCGCATCCTCGCCGCTGCCGCCGCCCTGCCCCTCGCCGCCGCGCTCTTCACCGGGGTGGCCCAGGCCGACAACGGCGGTTTCGCGGACGACGGATCGAACACGAGCGTCGCCACGATCATCGGCAGCGGTGTCGGCGGGCACAACCTCGGCAACTCGACCACGACGCAGCAGGTCGCGACCGGTTCCGGTGCCTCCAACCAGAACAACACGGCGAGTGTGAACGGCTCCGCCTTCACCCACATCGACCAGTCCAACAACGTGGTGAACTTCGTCCCGTGGTGGTGACCCGCGGCATGGGCACCGGCCCGACGGGGGGCGTGACCGTGGTGTGAACGACGGCCCGCACATCGGTACTTCGGTACCGGCGTGCGGGCCGTCGCGTTTTCGCGCGCGGCCTTTCGCGCGCGGCGCCGACCTTGACAGGGATCCCGTATCTGACGGACAGTCAGAAATCTCAGTCGTCCCACGGGAGGCCGTCGCCGTGCACCTCGCCCCGACCGAGCGGCAGCTACGGCTGCGCGCCGAACTCCGCGCGTACTTCCGGGACGTGATGCCCGACGGCCCGCCGCCCGCCGCCGACACCGCCGCCCAGCGGCGGCTGCTCCGCCGGATCGGCGACGACGGGCTCCTCGGCCTCGGCTGGCCCGAGGAGTACGGAGGGCAGGGCCGCGGGCCCGACGAGCAGTTCGTCTTCTTCGACGAGGCGTACCGCGCGGGCGCCCCCGTCTCGATGGTCACCCTCAACACCGTCGGCCCCACGCTCATGGCGTACGGCACCGAGGAGCAGAAGGCCTTCTTCCTGCCCCGGATCCTGCGCGGCGAGGCCGTCTTCGCCATCGGCTACAGCGAACCCGAGGCCGGCACCGACCTCGCCTCGCTCCGTACCCGGGCCGTACGCGACGGGGACTCCTGGCTGATCGACGGGCAGAAGATCTTCACCTCCAACGCCCAGAACGCCGACTGGATCTGGCTCGCCTGCCGCACCGACCCCGACGCGCCGCCGCACCGGGGCATCTCCATCGTCCTCGTCCCCACCGACTCCCCCGGTTTCTCCTGGACCCCGATCGAGACGGTGGGCGGGCTGACGACGACCGCCACGTACTACGACGGGATACGCGTCCCCGCGGGCAATCTCGTCGGGCCCGAGCACGGCGGCTGGGGCCTCATCACCAGCCAGCTCAACCACGAGCGGGTCGCGCTCGCCGCGATCGGCATGCAGGCCGAGGACTTCTTCACGGCCGTCCTCGACCGGGCGCGCACCCCCGATCCGGTGACGGGCCGGCGTCGCATCGACGAGCCGTGGGTCCGGATCAGGGCCGCCGAGGCACACGCCCGGCTGGCCGCGACCCGCCTGCTGAACTGGCGTCTGGTGGGTGACGTGGGGGCCGGCCGGCTGGCCCCGGGGGACGCGAGCGGCGTGAAGTTCGCCGGTACCGAATCGGCGGTGGAGGTCTATCGCATCTGTCAGGAGATCGCGGGCGGGCCGGGGACGGTGCGGGCCGGATCGCCGGGGGAGTTCGACGGCGGTGAGCTGGAGCGGATGAACCGGGCCGCGCAGATCAACACCTTCGGGGGAGGGGTGAGCGAGGTGCAGCGCGAGATCGTCGCGAGGATGCGGCTCGGCATGAAGGCGAGGGGGCGGCGATGAGCGGGACGGACAGTCGTACGGACAGCGGGACGGGCAGCGGTACGGACAGCCGTATGGACAGCGGTACGGATGCGGCCGATGCGTTGTACGAGCGGCTCGTGGCCTTCGTCGGGCGGCCCGCCGCCACCGCCGGGACCGGCAAGGACCCGGTCAACCTGCCGATGATCAGGCACTGGTGCGAGGCCATGGGGGACGCCCACCCCGCCTACACCGGGCCGGACGCCGTCGCGCCCCCGACGATGCTCCAGGCCTGGACGATGGGCGGGCTCTCCGGGCACACCGGCCGCTCGTCGGCGCACGAGGAGCTGTTCGCCCTCCTCGACGGCGCCGGATACACCTCGGTCGTCGCGACCGACTGCGAGCAGGAGTACCTGCGGCCGCTCCGCCCGGGCGACGAGATCGGCTTCGACACCGTCATCGAGTCCGTGTCGGAGCGCAAGACCACCAAGCTCGGCACCGGGCACTTCGTGACGACCAGGACGGACGTCCGGGCGGGCGGCGAACTCGCGGGCACGCACCGCTTCCGCATCCTCAAGTACGCCCCCGCCGCCCGGCCGTCCCCCGAGGCCGAGAAGCCCCGTCGCCCCCGGCCCGTCGTCAACCGGGACAACGCCGGCTTCTGGGAGGGCGTGGCCGCGCACCGGCTGCTCATCCAGCGCTGCGGCGAGTGCGCGGCCCTGCGGTTCCCCTGGCTGCCGGGGTGCGCCGAGTGCGGTTCGCGGGAGTGGGACACCGTCGAGGCGAGTGGCGAGGGGACCGTCTACTCGTACGTGGTGATGCACCACCCGTCCTTCCCCGCCTTCACCGTGTCCGATCATTCCGCTGACGCGGCGGGTCCGTACGCGGTCGGGCTGATCGAGCTCGCCGAGGGCGTGCGGATGATCAGCAACGTGGTGGGGGTGCCGTACGACAAGGTGCGGATCGGGATGCCCGTACGCCTTGAGTTCCTGCGGGTCGACGAGGAGCTTGAGCTTCCCGTCTTCCGCGCGGGCGGGGAGGACTGACATGGACTTCACCCCCACCGAGGAGCAGGAGGCCGCCCGGGAGCTCGCCGGGCGGATCTTCGCCGACCTCGCCACCCACGAGCGGCTCCGGGCCGCCGGGACCGGCACCGACGCCGAGCTCTGGAAGGCGCTCTGCGCGGCCGGGCTCCCGGGCGCCGTCGAGGAGACCGGCCTGCTCGGCCTGGTCCTGCTCCTGGAGGAGCAGGGGCGCAGGACGGCGCAGGTGCCGTTCGCCGCGAGCTGTGTGTACGGGATCCTCGCCGTCGCCCGGCACGGTACGGAGGAGCAGCGCGCCCGGCTCCTGCCCGGCCTCCGCGACGGCACGTCGGTGGTGACGGGCGCCTTCCCGGCGCCGGGAGCCGTCTCCTCACGCGCCGGGCGGCTCAGCGGGGCCGTGGAGTGGGTGCCGTGGCTCAGGGACGCCACCCACGTCCTCGTACCGGACGGGGACCGGGCCCTGTGGCTCGTCCGCACCGAGGACGCGGCCGCCGTCGAGGCCGTCGAGCTCACCGCGCCCTGGGCCGCCGCCCGGCTCGTCCTCGACGGGACGCCGGGGGAGCGCCTCGGCGGCACCGGGGCCGGGGCCCACGACGACGTGCTCGCCGCCGCGCGGATCGCCTTCGCCGGGCTCCAGGCCGGGGTGTGCGCCGGGTCCCTCGCCAGGGCCGTGGAGTACACCTCCGTACGCGAGCAGTTCGGGCGGCCGCTCTCGACCCACCAGGCGGTGCAACTGCGCGCCGCCGACGCCCACATGGACACCGAGGCCATCCGGGTCACCGCCTACGAGGCCGCCTGGCGCTTCGACGAGGGCCTCGACGCCGCCGGGGCGGCCCTGACCGCCGCCTGGTGGGCCTCCGAGGCGGGCAAGCGGGTCGTGCACGCCGGACAGCACCTCCACGGCGGCATGGGCGCGGACCTCGACCACCCCGTCCACCGGCACTTCCTGTGGGGCCGGCAGCTCGACGCGTACCTCGGCTGCGGCACCGAACTCCTCGCCGAACTCGGCGACCTGCTCGCGGAAGGGGACCTGTGATGAAGCCCGGGGACGAACTGCCGCCGCTGCGGATCCCGATCACCCGCACCCTGATCGTCGCCGGGGCCGTCGCCTCCCGCGACTACCAGGACGTGCACCACGACGCCGAACTGGCCCGGGAGAAGGGCTCTCCGGACATCTTCATGAACATCCTCACCACCAACGGGCTCGTCGGCCGGTACATCACCGACCACTTCGGCCCCCGGGCCGTCCTCCGCAAGGTCGCCATCCGGCTCGGCGCCCCCAACCATCCCGGGGACACCATGGTCCTGACCGGGACGGTCACC
>NZ_MWIG01000592.1:0-7956 GCF_002156145.1 Streptomyces sp. NRRL B-24572
CGCCGTCGACGCCCTCGCCCGGCTGAAGCTCGCCGCCGGGCGGCGGGGGCACCGGATCCGGTTCGAGGGAGCGGGACCCGAGCTGCGGACCCTGCTCCTCCTCACCGGTCTCGCCGAAACGCTAGGCCTCTAGCCGCGCCGGGAGGTCGAAGAGCGGGAACCAGCGCTCCGTGTCCAGGAAGAAGTCCATCCCGGCGACCTTGCCGTCCCGCAGCTCCAGGACGATCAGCGCCCACGGGCTGAAGCCGCCCTCCGGGTCCGGGTGGTACTGGGCGAAGGCGGGGGAGCCGTTCGCCACGGTCGGCACCAGCTTCGAGCCCGAGCAGACCTCGCCGACGCCCAGCATCCAGCCCACGATGTTCTCGTGGCCCTGGAGCCACAGGTCGTACGGCGGCATGGACATCGTCGCGTCCTCGTGGAGGAGCGCGGTGAGCGCCTTCATGTCGTAGCCCTCGAAGGCGGCGACGTACCGCTCCAGGAGCGCCTTCTGCTCCTCGTCCAGCGGGTCCGCCGCGTCGGAGGCGGCCGGCGCCTGCTCGGCGAGGGTCGCGCGGGCCCGCTGGAGGGCGCTGTTGACCGAGGCGACCGAGGTGTCGAGGAGCTCGGCGACCTCGCTCGCCTTCCAGGCGAGCACCTCGCGCAGGATGAGCACGGCCCGCTGCTTGGGCGGCAGGTGCTGGAGCGCGGCCACGAACGCGAGCCGGACCGATTCCCGGGAGAGCGCCGTCTCGGCCGGGTCGCCCGCCGAGGGCATCACCCGCCCGTCCGGGATCGGCTCCAGCCAGGTGATCTCCGGCTGCTTGACGAGCTGCGCCTGCGCGACGGGCGTCGGCCCGGTGAGGTCCATGGGCCGTGCTCTCCTGTTCCCCGCGTTCAGCGCGTCCAGGCAGACGTTGGTGGCGATCCGGTACAGCCAGGACCGCAGCGAAGAGCGGCCCTCGAAGGAGTCGATGGCCTTCCAGGCCCGGACCATGGTGTCCTGCACCGCGTCCTCCGCCTCGAAGGAGGATCCGAGCATCCGGTAGCAGTAACCGGTCAGCTCCCTGCGGTACTTGTCGAGTTCCTCGGTCGTCGCGGTCGCCGCGTCGCTCATCGGGTCCACCCCACTCACCCCTCACCGGCACCCGTTCGGTGCCGGTGAGAGGGAAGCTACCGCAGGGGACTGACAGTCGGGGTCAGGTTCCCGGCTTGCGGCCGTAGACGAAGACGTCGTCGCCGTTCCTGAGCAGGTTCCAGTACGCCTTCGCGTCCGTCGGCCGCATGTTGACGCAGCCGCCGGAGCCCGGCGGGTTCCACATGGACTTGGTGGTCGAGTGGAAGGCCTGGCCGCCGTCGAAGAACTGCGAGTACGGCATGGAGACGTGGTAGAGCGTCGACCAGTGGTTGATGTTCCGCCAGTAGATCTTCTTGGAGCCGGTACGGGTCTCGGTGCCGTCCTTGCCCGTACGGACCGGCACCGGCCCGTACTTCAGGCGCGCTCCGTCCTGGATCCAGCTGAGCTGCCGCGTCAGGTCGACGCAGGCGATCCGGCCCCGGTTGGTCGGACAGGCGCCCGCCCGGTTGGGGGTGGTGCCCGCCGCCCTCTGCTGGATCATCGTGTTCATCGTGCGCCAGGTGATCGGCCCCGCGTACCCCATGGTCGGGGTGATGCCGTGCTTGGCCTGGAAGGCCTGGATGGCCTGGCAGTCGCCGAGCGACTGGCGCCCGTCCACCGTCCGCCCGAGGAACTTCTCCACCTGCTTCTGGTACGGCCCCGTCGTCACGTTGCAGGACGCCGCCTGCGCCGGGGCCGTACCGAGCGCGATCGTCATCGGCACCACGAGCGAGGTGATCCCCGCGGCGATGCCCGTCCTTCTGCCGATGCGCCTCGCGATTCGTTTCATGATCGTCAACTCCCCCTAGAGTCCCTGTATTTGAGGACGTAAGGGGGAGTGTGACGGTTGCAGCCCGAGAACGGGAGACCGCCTACGCCGTTGCCGGGTGCAGGCGCCGCGCCTCGACGCGCGCGCTGTGCGAGCCGTACAGGGTGACCGAGACGACCCCGAGGACCGCGACCAGGCCGATCAGGACCGTGCCCGCCCAGCCGCCCGCGTGGAAGGCGATCGCGCCGAGCGTGCCGCCCGCGCTGCTGCCCAGGTAGTACGCGGACTGGTAGAGCGCCGAGGCCTGCGCGCGGCCCGTCTTCGCCGTGCGGCTCACCGAGGAGGAGGCGACCGCGTGGCCCGCGAAGAAACCGGCCGTGATCAGGACCAGGCCCGTGAGGACGAGCGCGAGGGAGTCGGACAGCGAGAACAGCAGGCCCGCCGCCGTCGTCGAGACCGCGAGGTAGAGCGCGCCCCGCCGGCCCATCCGGCCGACCAGCTTGCCGGCCGCCGCCGAGGAGACCGTACCGACCAGGTAGACCAGGAAGATCGAGCCGATCACGCCCTGCGGCAGCGAGAACGGCGCCTCCACCAGGCGGTAGCCGATCACCGTGTACACGGCGCCGAAGACCGTCATGAACAGCGCGCCGATCACGTACAGGCGCATCAGGAGCGGGTCGGCGAGGTGGCCGCGGACCGTCCGGGCCAGCGCCTTCGGGTTCAGCGTGCCGGGCTTGAAGTGCCGGGCCTTCGGAAGCAGCGCCCGGAAGGCGAGCGCGCACACCAGGGAGGTCAGGCCGACGGCGGCCAGACCCGCGCGCCAGCCCCACAGCTGGGCGACCCAGCCGGTCACGAGCCGGCCGCTCATGCCGCCGATCGAGTTGCCCGCCACGAACAGGCCGATCGCGGCGATCAGCGCCTTGGGGCGCACCTCCTCGGCAAGGTACGCCATCGCCGAGGCCGGGAGGCCGGCGAGCGCCGCGCCCTGGACCGCGCGGAGCGCGATCAGCGATTCCAGGTTCGGGGCGAGCGGCACCAGGAGTGCCACGGCGACCGCGACCGAGAGGGAGGCCGTCATCATCGCGCGCCGCCCGAAGCGCTCCGAGAGGGCGCTGAGCGGCAGGACGCAGAGGGCGAGGGCGCCGGTCGCGGCGGAGACCGTCCAGGAGGCGGCGGAGGCGGTGGCGCCGAACTCGGCCGAGATGGCCGGGAGGAGGGCCTGCGTGGAGTAGAGGAGGGCGAAGGTGGCCAGTCCGGCGGCGAAGAGCGCGAGGCTCATCCGGCGGTAGCCGGGGGCACCGGGGGAGAGGCGGGTGTCGGCGGACGCGGTGGTGGCGGCCGCCTTGGTACTGGCGGAAGGCATGTCACGAACGTAGGACGGTCCGGTTCATGCGTCCAATGCACGGAACTGCTGTAATCGTTCCCATGGTGCATGAGTACAGGTCACAGCCTCGCCTGTCACCGAACAGTAACGAAGAAGACATGGGACTGCTGCTCGCGCCGCGGCTCGCGTACTTCGCAGCCGTCGCCCGGCACGAGCACGTGACCCGTGCGGCGGCCGAGATGGGCGTGCCGCAGTCGACGCTCTCGCGGGCCATGGTCCGGCTCGAACAGGACCTCGGCGTCACGCTCTTCGCCCGGCGCGGCCGCACGGTCTCCCTCACCCCGGCGGGCCGCCGCTTCCTGACCGCCGCCGAGCGGGCCCTCGCCGAGGTGGAGCGGGCCGCCGACACCGTACGGGCCGATGCCGACCCGGCGGCCGGCCGGGTCGCCTTCGGTTTCCTGCACACGATGGGCTCCGAGACCGTCCCCGGCCTCATCCGCGCCTTCCGGGTCGACCATCCCCGGATCCGCTTCACCCTCGTCCAGAACTACGGCGAGGCCATGATCGAGCGGCTGCGGGCCGGGGACCTGGACCTGTGTCTGACCTCGCCGGTGCCGGACGCCCCCGACCTGGTGGCCCGGCGCCTCGACGAACAGCGGCTGCGGCTCGTCGTCCCCGACGACCACCGGCTCGCGGGCCGCAAGCGGGTGCGGCTCGCCGAGGCCGCGGAGGAGACCTTCGTGACCCTGGAGCCTGGGTACGGGCTCCGCCGCATCACCGACGACCTGTGCGCGGAGGCCGGCTTCAAGCCCCGGGTCGCCTTCGAGGGCGAGGAGGCCGAGACCCTGCGCGGCCTGGTCGCCGCCGGGCTCGGGGTCGCCCTGCTGCCGCCGCCCGCCGTCTCCCGCCCCGGCGTCGTCGAACTCACCGTCACCGCGCCGCGCGCGGTCCGCGAGATCGGCGTCGCCTGGCTGGACGGCCACCCGGACACGGCCCCGGTGGCCGCCTTCAAGAAGTTCCTGCTCAGCAGGCGCGGCCATCTGCTCCCGAAGGAGCCCCTGGAGGGTTCACCGCCGGCGTGAGCCGCCGAAGCCCGCCGCGAGCGGCATCCGCAGGCCGAGCGGCGGGGGGGCCGCCATCGCGTCGGCCACCGGGCGGGCGACCGGCCGGGCGAACAGGGTGCCGAGCACGAAGTCCGCGGCGAGGGCCCGGACCTCGGCCGCGTACTGGCGCAGCGCGTGACCGTCCGAGTGGACCTCGAAGCGGCAGGTGTCCCGGTTCGCCTTCTTCGCCCGCTCGGCGAACCGGAACGACAGCTCCGGGTCCGTCCGCGCGTCGTTCGTGCCGTGCACGAGCAGCACCTTGCGCCCCACCAGCTGCCGCACCGGCTCCGGCTCCGCCGCCACGTCGTCCTCCGGCAGCCACGGCGCGAGCGCGAGGACCGCGCCGACCGCCGGATGCCCGGCCGCCCGCAGCGCCGCCCGCGCGCCCATCCCGTGCCCCAGGAGGCAGACCGGGACGTCGCCGTAGCGCCGTACCGCCTCCTCGACCGCCCAGGAGGCGTCCGCCGCGAGGTCCGCGTCCGCGCCGTTCCAGCCGTGCGCCCGGTAGCGCACCACGTGCGCCGCGAGCCCCTCGGACCGGCCCGCCCGGACCAGGGCGCGTCCCAGCGGAAGCATCGCCGCGTGCGTCCACGCCGAGGCCCGCCGGGCCGACACGGGCTGGCCGTCAGGCAGGAGCAGCACCACGCCGCCCACCGCCGTCACCGCCGACCGGGAACTGACGGGGCGCCCGAGCCGGGGTCTCCGGGTTTCGGGCGGCCCCACGAGTGCGAAGTGCGCCATGGCAGAACAGTCTCAGAAGCGGAGGTGTACGCCAGTCGTACGCGCGGTCTCTGTTACGTATCGTCCGGAGAGCGAACGCCCTTTGCTCCTATACCCGTTCGAACCGGGCCACCGAGCCGACGACCGCGAAGCCCTTGCGGCCGTACCAGGTGCGCGGCCAGTCCTCCGAGAAGGCGGTGAGGAAGCGGGTCCCGCAGCCCGCGGCGGCGGCCTCGTGCAGCGCCGTGTCGAGGACCTTCCCGGCGTACCCCTGCTTCAGATGGGCCTCCACGGTGACGAGGTCCTCGATCTGCGCGACCCCGGTCGCCGGGTCCATGTACAGGTCGACCCAGGCGGCCACCTCGCCCTCCGGGGTGTACGCGGCGAAGAACCGCACGACGTCGGCACCGCGCCGCCGCGCGAGGCGCCGCTCCACCAGGTGCTCGATCTGCTCCGGCGTCGCATGCGGGGCGAACCGCGGCCAGGATTCGGCGACCGGGCCGCGCAGCTCGTCGAAGTCGACCTCCCGCGCCCCGCCGTGCTCCGGCACCGGGCCGGTGTGCGCCATGATCAGCGTGGTGGCGTGCCGGAACCCGGCACGCTCCATGGGCGCCACGCAGGCGGCGGCGACCGCCTCGTCGAGGACGTACGCGAAGCGGTACGGGAGATGGCTCTGCGCCTCGTCCGTGTACCCGGCCAGCGCCTCCGGGTCCACGGCCCCGTAGGCGAGCACGTGGTTGTTCCCCCGGGAGTGCCGGTAGGCGTCGTCGAGCACGGCGACGGCGCCGGGGAACTCGACGGTACGGGCCGCCTGGCGGCGGTGGAAGTCGGACAGGAAGCGGTGGATGCGCGGGAGTTCGTCCGCGGGCGTGGTCGAGGTCATGCGGGCAGGCTAGGGGGCGGGTCCTCGCCCCGCCACGAGAAATCCGGCGCCACGAGAGGTGTTCTACGCGCGTAGGGGCTAGAGTGCGGAAATGACGAGCCAGACCCCCAACGTCCCCACCGCGGACCAGATCCGCCGTGCCCCGAAGGTGCTGCTCCACGACCACCTCGACGGCGGACTGCGCCCCGGCACGATCATCGAACTCGCCCGGGAGCAGGGCTATGAGCAGCTCCCGGAGACGGAGCCCGACAAGCTCGGCATCTGGTTCCGCGAAGCCGCCGACTCCGGCTCCCTGGAGCGGTACCTGGAGACCTTCGCGCACACCTGCGCCGTCATGCAGACCAGGGACGCCCTCTTCCGCGTCGCCGCCGAGTGCGCCGTCGACCTCGCCGAGGACGGCGTCGTCTACGCCGAGGTGCGCTACGCCCCCGAGCAGCACCTGGAGGGCGGTCTCACCCTCGAAGAGGTCGTGGAGGCCGTCAACGAGGGCTTCCGCGAGGGCGAGCGGCAGGCCAGGGCCAACGGCCACCGCATCCGGGTCGGCGCCCTGCTCACCGCCATGCGGCACGCCGCCCGCGCCCTGGAGATCGCCGAACTCGCCAACCGTTACCGCGACTCCGGTGTCGTCGGCTTCGACATCGCGGGCGCCGAGGCCGGCTACCCGCCCACCCGCCACCTCGACGCCTTCGAGTACCTCAAGCGGGAGAACAACCACTTCACCATCCACGCGGGCGAGGCCTTCGGACTCCCCTCGATCTGGCAGGCGCTCCAGTGGTGCGGCGCCGACCGCCTCGGCCACGGCGTCCGCATCATCGACGACATCGAGGTCGCCGACGACGGCTCGGTCCGTCTCGGCCGCCTCGCGGCCTACGTCCGCGACAAGCGCATCCCGCTGGAGATGTGCCCCTCCTCCAACCTCCAGACCGGTGCCGCCGCCTCGTTCGCCGAGCACCCCATCGGCCTGCTCCGCACGCTCCACTTCCGGGCCACGGTCAACACCGACAACCGGCTCATGAGCGGGACGAGCATGAGCCGGGAATTCGAGCTGCTGACCGAGGCATTCGATTACACGCTCGACGACATGCAGTGGTTCACTGTCAATGCGATGAAATCAGCGTTCATTCCTTTCGATGAACGACTCGCCATGATCAACGAGGTCATCAAGCCCGGCTACGCCGAGCTGAAGTCCGAATGGCTGTTCCAGCAGACCGCGACGACCAGGGATTCTTCCCGCGCGGCGGACTGAAGGGCGCCCCGCGAAGGGGACGGGAGCGGCCGGGGCGGTACGACACCCGGCCGCTTTCCGGTGTTTGCGGAGGCGACGTTCGCTGGTTAGGTTGCAGAGCCGCTCTGCATTCCCGAGGTTCCCAGGATTTCCCCTCCCGGCTTTTCCCCGAAGCCCCCGGATTCCCCAAGGAAGATTTTCTGATGAAGCAGTCTGCCGCCAAGAAGCTCGGTGTCGCCGCTCTCGGTGCCGCTTTCGTCGCCGCCGGTGCCGGCGCGGCCAACGCCGCATCGGCCCTGCCGCTCGACGCCGACGCGCTGGGCACGGTGACCTCGGCCGTCCCGCTGGGTGACGGCCTCACCACGCTCCCTGACGGCGCCACCGAGTCCCTCGGCGCCGGGCAGGGCGCGCTCGGCCAGGGGCTCGACCAGGGCGTGAAGACCCTCCCGGCCGCCGCCGGCCAGGCCACCCAGAACGCCCCGCTCGGTGCCGCGACCGGCGCCCTCGGCGCCACCCCGCTCGGCCAGGTCACCGGCCTCCTGGGCGGCCTGCCGCTGGGCGCCGGCGGTCTGCCGATCGGCTGACCCCCGCTCGTACACGCCGAAGGGGCGCGCACCCGGAACTCCGGGTACGCGCCCCTTCGGCGTGCGTACGAACCGCGTCTACCAGGCCGTGCTCGTGGCCTTCTCCGAGGGCAGGAAGATCCACAGGCCCAGGTAGATCAGGAACTGCGGTCCCGGCAGCAGGCACGAGACCAGGAAGATCAGACGCATCGTCCACGCGGAGGTGCCGAAGCGCCGGGCCAGCGCCGCGCACACTCCGCCGAGCACGCGTCCGTC
>NZ_MWIG01000593.1:0-5252 GCF_002156145.1 Streptomyces sp. NRRL B-24572
GGTTCTCCCACTCCCACACCGGCATCACCGCCGTGACCGGCACCCCGGCGGTGATGCCGGTGTGGGAGTGGGAGAACCCGCCGGAGGACGCGGACGTCTCCCGCACGGGCCGGACGACGGTCTCGGCGGCCGACATCGCCGTCCTGGTCGCCGCCCGGTCGCACTACGAGCAGATGTACCGCAAGGCCGGGGGCATCGCGACCCGCGCCCGGATCGTCGGCTTCCTCACCACCGAGACCGCCCCGCTGCTCCGGGGCGCGTACGGCGACGCGCTGGGGCGGAGCCTGCACCGGGCCGCCGGCGGGCTCGTCGCGGTGGCCGGAATCTGTGCGTACGACGCCGATGCGCACGGGCTCGCCCAGCGCTACTTCCACCAGGCGCTGCGGCTCGCGAAGGCGAGCGGGGACCGGGGGCTCGGCGCGTATGTGATCGCGCTCCTCGTCAACCAGTCGCTGTTCATGGGGGAGTACCGGCAGGCGGTGGCGTTCGCGGAGGCGGCGCTGCGGGCGGCGGGGCGGCAGATCACCCCGGCGCTCGCCGCCGATCTGACGGCGATGCAGGCGAAGGCGTACGCGCATCTGGGCGACGGGGCGGCCGCGTTGGCCTGCATCCGGCGGGCCGAGGCGGCGGCGGAGCGGATCAGCCCGGGGGAGGAGCCGGTCGAGACCGGCTACGTCCAGCCGGGGTTCGTCAACGTGCAGGTGGCGGAGGCCCTGCTCGACCTGGGTGAGCTCGACGCGGCCCACGAGCACGCGTCGGCGGCGGTGAGGATGCCCTCGCACGACCGGGGCCGGGTGCACCGGCTCGCCATGCTGTGCCGGATCGAGCTGCGGCAGGGGGAGGTCGACGGGGCGGCGCGGACGGCGGTGGAGATGACGGAGCGGGCGCGGGGGATGGAGTCGCGGCGGCTGCGGGACCGCCTCACGCAGGTGCGGGAGCACCTCCTCGCGAGCGGTGGCGGGGACGCCCGGGAGGCCGCCGCTCTCATCGACAGTGCGCTGCGCGTTCCCCTGTGAGCCGTCAACTGCTGCGATATTGCCACCAAACAAGCACCGACCGATCGGAAGGTGGCAAGAACGTGCAGTGGACGAAACTGAGCGAACGCTCTGTCTATGAGAATCGCTGGTTCCGAGTGAACCTCGCGGACGTCGAACTCCCGGACGGCCGCCACCTCGACCACTATCTGATCCGGCTCCGCCCGGTCGCCGTCGCGACGGCCGTCAACGAGGCCGACGAAGTCCTGATGCTCTGGCGCCACCGTTTCATCACCGACAGCTGGGGCTGGGAACTGGCCGCCGGCGTCGTCGAGGACGGCGAGGACGTCGAGGCCGCCGCGGCCCGCGAGATGGAGGAGGAGACCGGCTGGCGGCCGGGACCGCTGCGCCATCTCCTCACCGTCGAGCCCTCGAACGGCCTCACCGACGCCCGCCACCACCTCTACTGGGCGGAGCGGGCCACCTACACCGGACCGCCCGAGGACGCGTTCGAGTCCTCGCGGCGGGCCTGGGTCCCGCTGAAACAGATCCCCGACATGATCGCCCGGGGCGAGATCCCGGCCGCCAACATGGCCGCCGGACTGCTGATGCTCCACCATCTGCGCCTCGGCTGAGCCGCGGGGACGCGGGGAGCGCGGGGACGCGGGAGCGGGATGTGCCGGACGGCCCGCACCTGTGCGGGTGTACGGGCCGTCCGGCCGGAGGGGCGGCGTCAGGGGTCGGACGCCGTCACTCCGGGTCTGGGTGGGGACCTCGGGTCAGTTGTACGGGTAGAAGCCCGAGCCCGTCTTGCGGCCGAGGCGCCCCGCGTCCACCATGCGCTGGAGCAGCGGGGGAGCGGCGTACAGCGGCTCCTTGAACTCGGAGTACATCGAGTCGGCGATCGACGCGATCGTGTCCAGGCCGATCAGGTCGGAGAGCTTCAGCGGGCCCATCGGGTGGGCGCAGCCGAACTCCATGCCGTTGTCGATGTCCTCGCGGCTCGCGATGCCCGACTCGAACATCCGGATCGCCGAGAGCAGGTACGGCACGAGCAGCGCGTTGACCACGAAGCCGGAGCGGTCCTGGGCGCGGATCGCGTGCTTGCCGAGCACCTTCTCCGCGAAGGCCTGGGCGCGGCTGATCGTGCCCTCGGAGGTGGTGAGGGCCGGGATCAGCTCGACGAGCTTCTGCACCGGGGCCGGGTTGAAGAAGTGGATGCCGATGACCTGGTCGGGGCGGGAGGTCGCCACGGCCAGCTTCACCAGCGGGATGGAGGAGGTGTTCGAGGCCAGGATGGCGTCCGGCCGGGTCAGCACCTGGTCGAGGACCTGGAAGATCTCGGTCTTGACCTGCTCGTTCTCCACGACCGCCTCGATGACGAGGTCGCGGTCGGCGAACTCGCCCAGGTCGGTGGTGAAGCTGAGGCGGGCGAGCGTCGCGTCCCGCTCCTCCTCGCTGATCTTGCCGCGTTCGGCGGCCTTGTCCAGCGAGTTGTAGAGCCGCGTGCGGCCGATCTCCAGCGCCTCGCCGGTCGTCTCGGCGACCCTCACCTCGAGCCCGCTCCGGGCACACACCTCTGCGATGCCCGCGCCCATCTGGCCGCAGCCCACCACTCCGACGCGCTCAATGTCGGCCATGGAGTCCGTCACCTCGTGCCTTTCGCTCTTCTCCGGCGGCGGGGGCCCGTGTGATTCCGGGTGCGTCCGCCTCTACCCCCACGACGTTACCGCTCATTAACCGATGATCGATCGTCCGAGGCGGGCATGCTGTCCGGGTGCGTGTGACGTATCCGACAGAGGAGGGGTACAAGTGCGGCTTATCGGCAGAAGAAGGTTCGTGGCCGGCGCCGCCGGAGCGGCGCTCGCCGTGACGGGAACGACAGGAGCCGCGGTGGCGGGAGCGGCGGCCGGAGCCGCGCAGCCGTTACGGGGGAAGCCGCACCGCAGGCGGGAGTTCCGCGGCACGTGGCTGGCGACGGTCGCCAACCGCGACTGGCCCTCCCGCGCCGGGCTGCCCGCCGAGCAGCAGCGCGCCGAGCTCCTCCGCCACCTGGACACGGCCGTCGAGCGCCGGCTCAACACGGTGGTCCTCCAGGTCCGGCCGACCGCCGACGCGCTGTGGCCCTCGCCGTACGAGCCGTGGGCGCAGTACCTGACCGGCACGCAGGGCCGGGACCCCGGCTGGGACCCGCTGGGCACGGCCGTCGACGAGGCCCACGCGCGGGGGCTCGAACTGCACGCCTGGTTCAACCCGTACCGCGTGGCGAACCACACGGACCCGGGCCGGCTCGCCGCCGGTCATCCGGCCCGGCTCCACCCGGAGTGGGTGCTGCCCTACGGCGGGAAGCTCTACTACAACCCGGGGCTGCCCGAGGTCCGGAGCTTCGTCCAGGAGGCGATCCTTGACGCGCTGCGCCGCTACGAGATCGACGCCGTGCACTGGGACGACTACTTCTATCCGTACCCGGTGGCCGGACAGGTCTTCGCCGACGACGAGGCATACGCCCGGTACGGCGGGAACTTCCCGGACAGGGCCTCCTGGCGGCGGAACAACACCGATCTGCTGGTCTCCGAGATGTCCGTCCGGATCAAGGAGACCAGGAAGCACACGGCGTTCGGCATCAGCCCCTTCGGGGTCTGGCGGAACATCGCCACCGACCCGGAGGGCTCGGACACCCGCGCCGGTGTCCAGACGTACGACGACCTGTACGCCGACACCCGGAAGTGGATCAGGGAGGGCTGGGTCGACCACGTGATCCCGCAGCTGTACTGGAACATCGGGCTGCCCGTCGCCGACTACGCCAAGCTGCTGCCCTGGTGGGACGCGGCGGTCCGGGACACCGGAGTCGGGCTCTACATCGGCGAGGCGCTCTACAAGGCGGGCGATCCCGCACAGCCCGCGGCCTGGCAGGACCCGCGGGAGCTGTCACGCCACCTGGAGCTGGCCCGCACGTACCCCTCGGTCGGCGGTCACTGCTTCTTCTCCGCGAAGGAGGTCGCCGCGGACCCGATCGGGGCGATGACCACCGTGGTGGCCGATCACTACCCGACCGGGGTCCGTCCACCGAGGTAGGGACTCGGCCGGTCGCGGGGGCTCAGCCGGCCCCCGCCTCCGGGCGGTGGCGTACGACGGAGTCGGGGCCCGGCGACACCAGTGCCTCGTGACCGTCGTCGTCGAACTTCACGCGGTACGGGGGAGCGCCGTTCTCCCCCAGTACCTGAAGGACCTCGGCCGTGCGGTCGTGGTGACCGACGGTCCGGCCGTGTACCAGCAGCTTGTCGCCCTTGCTCGCCTGCATCGGGCTGACCTCCTCGCGACCGGGCTTGTCCTGTCCTGTACAGCGCAGGGCCTTTCTCTGTCATTGTGACCCGCTTCGCCCGAATTCGTCGCGTCAGCTCTTCGCCCGCTGGGTGACCGCGATGCAGGCCAGGACCGCCACCGCGGCCACCGGGGCGGCCAGCGGCAGGTCCTCGCCGAGCAGGAAGACCGACCAGAAGAGGGTGAGCAGCGGCTGGGCGAGCTGGAGCTGGCTGGCCTTGGGGATGCCGATCGCGGCCATGCCGCGGTACCAGACGTACAGGCCGAAGAAGGTGGAGCCGGCTGCGACCCAGATCAGGCCGATGACGCCGTGCGCGTTCAGGTGAACCGGCTCGATCGACAGCGTGACGGCCGAGGCGGCCGCCGTCAGCGGCAGGCAGAGGACCAGGGCCCAGCCGATGACCTGCCGGCCCGGCATGAGCGCGGCGAGCCTGCCTCCCTCGGTGTAGCCGGCCGCGCACACGAGCAGCGCCCCGAAGAGGTACGGGTCGCCCGTGGAGAACGCGCCGCCGCTCTGCTGCAGGGTGAAGCCCAGCACCACGACGGCGCCGGAGACGGCCGCGATCCAGAAGGTGCGGGACGGCCGGCGCCCGGTCCGGACGGCGGCGAGGGCCGCGGTGGTGAGCGGCAGGAGGCCCACGACCACGGCGGCATGCGAGGTGGTGGAGGTCTGCAGGGCCAGCGTGGTCAGGAGCGGGAAGCCGATGACGACACCGCAGGCCACCACCGCGAGGCCCGCCCAGTGGCGGCGCTCGGGCAGCGGCACCCGGCCCGCGAGGAGGAAGGTGCCGGCGATGAGCGCGGCGAGGGTGGAGCGCACGGCCACCAGCGACCAGGGGCCGAAGCTCTCCAGGCCCCAGACGGTGGACGGGAAGGTGAGGGAGAAGGAGATCACGCCGAGCCCGGCGAGCAGGGTGCCGCCGGCCCGGGGGGTGGAGGCGGCGGCACCCTGCTCGC
>NZ_MWIG01000594.1:0-655 GCF_002156145.1 Streptomyces sp. NRRL B-24572
ACGCGGCGACCGGCGGCGCCCTCACCTTCCCGCGCAAGGCGAAGGCCACCTTCACCTACGCCGACAGCGCCTCCGAGCTCTCCGAGGAGCTGTACAGCGACACGGCCACCAAGCTATCCGAGGGCACAGGCCGGATCTTCGACGCTATGACCGGCTGCCTGAAGTACCAGGTTCTCGTCGGCGGCACTGCCATCGATATGACCACGCAAGAAGCAGCTGCGCCCCAGCTCGGAGACGAGCGGTGGAGCCAGCTGTTGACCTTCTCCGCCGGCGGGCGGGAGAACGTGGTGAAGCAGACCGCAATTCGGGACGGAAACGTGCTGCTGATCGTCTCCGGCTCGCCGGCCCTCGTCGACCTGCACCTCGACAAGGCTCTCGCGAAGGCGACGACAGCAGCCCGCTGACGACCGCAACAAACGAGGGTGACGCCCCCGACCATTCGGCCGGGGGCGTCACCCTTCTCGTGGTCTATTGCCCCTTGGGGGGCTGGGCGAAGGCGATGATCTCTCTGATACCGGGGATGTAGCCGTCGGAGGTGTCGACGAGGAGGGTGGGCAGGTCGAGGGAGATGTCGACGAAGCCGTCGGGGACGTACGTACCTGCGGCGATCTCTGCCAGGAGGCTGTGATCGGCGTGGGCCGCGCGGTGTGCGTCG
>NZ_MWIG01000594.1:717-1162 GCF_002156145.1 Streptomyces sp. NRRL B-24572
GTCCCGTCCGGTGACGGGACGGCGTTGAGGACCATGCCCTGCTTGATCTCATCGCGGATGACCGCCGGGCAGCCGAGGTGCTCTGCGAGGACGCGGGCGAGCGTGCTCTTCCCCGTGCCGGGCGGACCGCTGATGACCAGGAGCGTGGGTCGGTTAAGCACGGCAGATCCTTCGCGAAGGTGATGGGCTAAGCGCTGGCGGGGAGTGACGCGGCGAGCTGATAGGCGATGATGCCGGNNNGGGCGAGGCCGGCGGCGGCGAAGTCGTCGAGCCATGCCTGGAGAGGCTGTCGCCAGTAGCGGTGCGTCATGCCAACCGACCAGGTCTCTTCCACGTGACCTGCTTCGAAGTAGCTGCCGCCGGCCGGCGATCCAGTCGGCGGTGGGGTGGCTCGTCGAGACGATGGTCCGTCCGCCGGGACGGAGAAGGCGGCGGAGCTCGGCCA
>NZ_MWIG01000595.1:0-1601 GCF_002156145.1 Streptomyces sp. NRRL B-24572
CTTCCGCGCCGAGCCGGGCGGGGTCGGCGCGGAAGATCTCCGCCGCCCGCTCCCCCGTGATCGGCGCGGTGCCGTACGCGTCGGCCTCGCGCGGGTCCGGGTGGTAGGTCCGCTCCAGGAGCTCGGGGGCGTACGGGTTGAGCAGGCCGGGCGTGAGGATGCCCGGCCAGCGGCGCAGCCGGGCGTCCTGGTGTCTCTCGGCCAGTTCCTCGTACGGGCCGACGGCGGCGACGAGGGCGCCGTCGACCAGGACGGCGCTCTCGGGGGTCGCCTCGGCGACGTGGAGCGTGAGCATCAGTTCGCGTCGAGGAGCTTCAGCTCGGGGTGCGCCGTGCCGCCCTCGATCGCGATCGAGGAGATGTGCGAGGCGACGCGCTCGTCGACCGGGTCGTTCGCCGGGTCGTCGTGGACGACGAGGTGCTCGTACGTCGTGGCGCGCTGCGCCGGGACGCGGCCGGCCTTGCGGATGAGGTCGATGATCTCCAGGCGGTTGGAGCGGTGCTTGGCACCGGCGGAGGAGACGACGTTCTCCTCCAGCATGATCGAGCCGAGGTCGTCGGCGCCGTAGTGCAGCGACAGCTGGCCGACCTCCTTGCCGGTGGTCAGCCACGAGCCCTGGATGTGGGCGACGTTGTCGAGGAAGAGCCGGGCGATCGCGATCATGCGCAGGTACTCGAAGAGCGTGGCCTGCGTGCGGCCCTTGAGGTGGTTGTTCTCGGGCTGGTACGTGTACGGGATGAAGGCCCGAAAGCCGCCCGTCCGGTCCTGCACGTCACGGATCATGCGCAGGTGCTCGATCCGCTCGGCGTTGGTCTCGCCGGTGCCCATCAGCATGGTGGAGGTGGACTCGACGCCCAGCTTGTGGGCGACCTCCATGATCTCCAGCCAGCGCTCGCCGGACTCCTTCAGGGGCGCGATGACCTTGCGGGGGCGCTCGGGGAGCAGCTCGGCGCCGGCGCCCGCGAAGGAGTCGAGTCCTGCGGCGTGGATGCGGGTGATGGCCTCCTCGACGGAGACCTTGGAGATGCGGGCCATGTGCTCGACCTCGGAGGCGCCGAGGGAGTGGATGACCAGCTGCGGGAACTCGGCCTTGATGGCGGCGAAGTGCTTCTCGTAGTACTCGACGCCGTAGTCCGGGTGGTGGCCGCCCTGGAACATGATCTGGGTGCCGCCGAGCTCCACGGTCTCCGCGCAGCGGCGCAGGATGTCGTCGAGGTCCCGGGTCCAGCCCTTCGCGGTGTCCTTCGGCGCGGCGTAGAAGGCGCAGAACTTGCACGCCGTCACGCAGACGTTCGTGTAGTTGATGTTCCGCTCGATGATGTACGTCGCGATGTGCTCGGTCCCCGCGTACCGGCGGCGGCGCACCGCGTCGGCGGCGGCGCCCAGCGCGTGCAGGGGCGCCGAGCGGTAGAGGTCGAGTGCCTCCTCGGGGGTGATCCGGCCACCCGCGGCGGCGCGGTCGAGAACAGACTGGAGTTCGGCCTTCTCGGTCACCGGGTGCGTCCCTTTCGGAGGGGTTCTGATCGACCGAACCAGCCTACGCCAGGGCTCCCGGCGGCTTCCGCAGGGTGCGGGTCGGCGGCCGCCGGGAGCCCTGGCGT
>NZ_MWIG01000596.1:0-4079 GCF_002156145.1 Streptomyces sp. NRRL B-24572
GGCGGCGAGGACGGCCGCGGCTCGGCGCTGGGATGCGTTCACAGAAATCCCTTCCGGTACGGACGAGGTCGAGGGGAAGCTAGCGATCTCGGGGCATTCTGTGAACAGGTCTTTCACAATTCCTGTCAGGTCGAACAGGAATGAAATACGGAATTATCAATTCCCGCCCGTTCGGCCCTCTTCACCCCTTCGTGAAGCCGCTCTTCGCGAAGCGGTCCAGTGCCGCGAGGATCAGCCTCCCGGTCTCCTCGCCGCCCAGGTGCCCCGACTTCTCCACCACGTGCAGCTCGGCGTCCGGCCAGGCGCGGGCCAGTTCCCAGGCGGTGGTGAGCGGCCCGCCCATGTCGAGCCTGCCGTGGATCAGGACCCCGGGGATGCCGGCGAGCCGGTGCGCGTCGCGGATCAGCGCGCCCTCCTCCAGGAAGGCGCCGTGCGCGAAGTAGTGGGAGCAGATCCGGACGAAGCCGAGCCGGGCGTCGTCGACCCGGTCGGTGTACGGGGTCCCCATGCCCTCCGGCGACAGGACCGCGTCCTCCCAGGCGCACCAGTCGGCCGCCGCCTTCTCCCGTACGGCCCGGTCGGGGTGGTTCATCCGGGCCGCGTACTCCCCGACCAGGTCCGCCGCGTGGTCCGCCCCCGCGCGGAAGCGCTCGTGGGCCTCGGGGAAGAAGCGGCCGACGCCCTCGTACAGCCAGGCGGTCTCGGAGCGGCGGGTGGTCGTGACGGCCGCGATCACGATCTCCGAGACGCGCTCGGGGTGGGCCTCCGCGTACGCCAGGATCAGCGTCGATCCCCAGGACCCGCCGTACAGCAGCCACTTGTCGACCCCGAGGTGCTCCCGCAGCCGCTCCATGTCGGCCACCAGGTGCGCGGTGGTGTTCACGGACAGGTCGGCGGCCGGGTCGCTCGCGTGCGGGGTGGAGCGCCCGCAGCCGCGCTGGTCGAAGAGGACGACCCGGTACGCCTCCGGGTCGAACCGGCGACGGCTGCCCGGGGAGGAGCCGGAGCCCGGCCCTCCGTGCACGACGAGCGCGGGCTTGCCGTCCGGGTTCCCGGAGACCTCCCAGTGGATGCGGTTGCCGTCGCCCACGTCGAGCAGGCCCTGGTCGTATGGTGCGGTCACGGGATGCATCCGGCCGACGCTACTGGTCCAAGGGTCGGTGGGCAGCGTGTTTTCCGGCCCGCGTACGACCCCTACGGGTTCACGTTCGCCCGCACCCGTACGGCCGGGTCCTCGCACCACTCGAGCAGCGAGGGCCACTCCCCGTACCCCGAGTCGGGGTTGAGGTGCTCGCCGTCCGGTACGAGGTCCAGGTCGAGGCCGAGCGGGATGCCGTAGTGCAGGTCGGCGCCCTCGGGGCAGTACGGGTCCCCGTCCCCGTACACGAGCCGCGCCTTGAGTCCCGCCTCCGTCAGGTCGAGGCCGTCGGCGAAGGCGGCGATCTCCGGGATCGAGGCGGTGACCTGCGGGGAGGGCGGGGCGACCAGGAGGACCCGGTCGGCATCGGGCCGCCGGTCCCCGGCGCGCAGCCAAAGGAGCACCGACAGGCTGTGCGCGAGGACCACGAACTCGCCCTCGGCCGGGCGCTGCCCGTGCTCGTCGAGGGCGTCGAGCCAGGCGTCGAGCTCGGGCGCGTCCGGCGCGGGCAGCTGGGGGTAGCGGACCTCGTGGCCGCGCTCGCGCAGCTGCCCGGCGAGCCAGTGCTGCCAGTGGGCGGGCGGGCGGCGGTTCTGGAAGCCGTGCAGGATCAAGTACGTGGTCATGGCGCGATCTTGCGACGGCGGGGGCCCGCAGGTCCACGACCGTCCGGAAAGTGGCCTAACTCCGCAGGGCCAGCAGCTCCCGCACGCCGGCCTTGAGCCGGTCGGCCGGCAGCTCCTGCTCGACCGTCAGGTGGTGCATGACGTCGGGCGAGAAGGGTGCGAGCGCCAGGTGCGCGAGGAGCGTGCTGTCGCTGCCCGGCCTGAGCTGTCCGATGAGCAGGGCCATGTGCGTGTGCATCACCCGGTAGGCGCCGCTGTGGTAGCGGGCGCGGGGCGCGGCGGAGTGCGCCGCGAGCAGGAGGGCGCGCTGGGCGGCGACCCGGTCGACGAGCGCGTCGAGGAAGGCGTCGAGCCGTTCGGCGGCGGGGGCGCCGGGGCCCAGCGGGGGAGGGCCGCTCATGTACGCCTCCTGGAAGCGGCGCTCGCGCTCGTCGAGGAGCGCCCACAGGAGCTGGGAGACGTCGCCGAAGCGGCGGTAGACGGTGCCGACGCCGATGCCGCTGGCGTGGGCGACCTGGTTCATGGTGACGGCGTCGGGGCCTTCCTCGGCGACGATCCGGGCGGCCGCGTCGAGGATGCGGCGCCGGTTGCGGGCCGCGTCGGCGCGCTCGGGGGCGGGGGCGTCGACGGTGGGGAGCAGGCTGAGTACCGGCACCGCCGCACTGCTTCCGGACCGCTCTCCGGACTGGGGGTTCTCCGTGCTCATCTGCCGACTCCTGTTCGCTGAGCCCCGTTCCCCCGTCGGTCGCTTTCTGATGCGAGCATACCTGTTGCCCTTGCGAAGCGGATAGCGATCCGTTTAACCTCGGAGGCGTGGAAGCGGAAAGAAATCCGCTTCGCTCGTCGAGTTCGGCTGAGGAGAGTCCCCCATGTCCGTCAAGGTCGCCGTCATCTACTACTCGGCCACGGGTTCCGTCCACCAGCTCGCCCGGGCCGTCGCCGAGGGCGCCGAGAAGGCCGGTGCCGAGGTGCGCCTGCGCCGGGTGCCCGAGCTCGCCCCCGACGCCGCCATCGACGCGAACCCGGCCTGGCGCGCCCACGTGGACGCCACCGGCGACGTCGAGATCGCCACGCTCGACGACCTGGAGTGGGCGGACGCGTACGCGCTCGGCTCCCCGACCCGCTTCGGCAACGTGTCGGCGCAGCTGAAGCAGTACGTCGACACGACGGGCGGCCTCTGGCAGCGGGGCGTCATGGCGGACAAGCCCGCGACCGCCTTCACCAGTGCCCACAACGTCCACGGCGGAAACGAGTCGACGCTGCTCGCGCTCTACAACACCTTCCACCACTGGGGCTCGGTCATCGTCTCGCCCGGCTTCACGGACCCGGCGGTCTACGCGGCCGGCGGCAACCCGTACGGCACCGCCCACCCGGGTGCGAACGGCGCCCCGGCGGAGGAGGTCCTCGCGGCCGCCCGCTACCAGGGCGCGCGCCTGACCCGCATCGCGAAGCGCCTGAAGGGCCTGGCGGACGACTGACGGCCTGACCGTCCGCTGAGACAGGAGTGCCCCCGGGGAAACCCGGGGGCACTCTGCTTTTCGTCCTGGACCGATCCAGGACCGGCCCGGGACCGGTTCTGGGCCGGTTCTAGGCCAGCGAGAGGAAGAGCTTCTCCAGCCGGGCCCGCATCGCCTCGGGGTCCTCGCCGTTCTTGCGGCCGCCCTCGATGTCGGTCAGGCACTGCTGGAGCCCGGTCGCGATGATCGCGAACCCGGCCCGGTCGAGGGCCCGGGAGGCGGCGGCCAGCTGGGTGACGACCTCCTCGCAGTCCCGCCCTTCCTCGATCATCCGGATCACGCCGGAGATCTGGCCCTGGGCCCGGCGCAGCCGGTTCAGGACGGCCTTGAGCTCGGCGCCCGCGAGATCGAGTTCCACTGTGACCCACTCCTCCACAGATACCCCAGGGGGTAATTTACTCCCCGACGTGGGGTTCCGTCGAAGACCAAGGATGACACCTGTCAGGGCGCGTAGCGGCGGAGGAACATCTCCACCCCGTCCACGACGAGCCGCTCGCTCAGCTCCTCGGTGAGCTCCGCCCCGTACTGCTCGAACACCATCTGCGGGAAGACGAGCAGCGAGTACAGCTGGAGGACCGCGACCTCCAGGTCCGGGATCGCGAGCCGGCCCCGGTCGGCGAGGGCGCGCAGGGCGTCCGCGACGGCGGGGTGGTGGCCCGCCGGGCCGTGCGCGCGCCAGGCGCGGCCGAGGTCGGGGAAGCGGTGGAGCTCGGTGGTGACGAGGGAGCGCAGGGCGCGGCCCTCCTCGTCGGCGCGCACGGCCCGGGCCCAGGTGCGCCCGGCCTCGGTGAGGGCGGC
>NZ_MWIG01000597.1:0-3154 GCF_002156145.1 Streptomyces sp. NRRL B-24572
GGCGGAACGGCGAGGTGCCCGTCGCCGCCGCGCAGAGCAGCGCGCCGAGCGACCACAGGTCGGAGGCGGGTCCCGCGTCGCCGCCCTGCATCCGCTCCGGCGCCGTGTACTCCGGGGTGCCGATGAAGACCCCGGTCCGGCTGAGCGTCGTGGCCCCGGGGAGGCTGGCGATGCCGAAGTCGGTGAGCACCGCCCTGCCGGTGTCCTTCTCCAGGAGGACGTTGGCGGGTTTCACGTCCCGGTGCAGGACGTTGCGGGCGTGGGCGGCGGACAGGGCGTCGAGCAGGTCGAGCCCGAGCCGCGCGGTCTCGCGCGGGGACAGGACCTCGCCGGCGGCGAGCCGGTCGGCGAGCGAGCCGCCGTCGACCAGCTCCATCACCAGGGCCGGCTGCCCCTGGTGCTCGACGACGTCGTGGACGACGATCACGTGCGGGTGGCGGACCTGGGCGACGACCCGGGCCTCCCGCAGGGCGCCCGCCGGATCGGCGTCGGAGCCGAGCGCGAGCGTCTTGACGGCGACCGGGCGCCCGAGCAGCTCGTCGGTGGCCCGCCGGACGACGCCCATGCCGCCCTGGCCGAGCCGCTCGCCGAGGCGGTACCGCCCGCCGATCAGCTCCGGATCGGCCTGTTCCGGCCCGTTGTACGACACCACTCGCTCCCCCCGTCCGCCGTCCGCCGGACACGGACATGATGCCGCAGTGCGTCCGCGCACGGCGAGGGCCGCACCCCCTCGGTGGGGGTGCGGCCCTCGCTCCGCGCGCGTCCGGGATCAGACGGCGAGCTCGACCGTGATGTTGCCGCGGGTCGCCTTGGAGTACGGGCAGACCTGGTGGGCCTTCTCGATCAGGCTCTTGGCGGTCTCGGCGTCCACGTTCGGGATGGTCGCCGAGATCTTGACGATGATGCCGAAGCCGTCGTCGTTCTTGCCGATGCCGACCTCGGCGGTGACCGTCGAGCCGGACACGTCGGCGTTCTCGTTGCGGGCGACGACGCCGAGCGCGCCCTGGAAGCAGGCGCTGTAGCCGGCCGCGAAGAGCTGCTCGGGGTTGGTGCCCGCGCCGGAGCCGCCCATGGCCTTGGGCGGGTTCACGACGACGTCGAGCTGACCGTCGTCGGTGGCGACACGGCCGTCACGGCCGTTCTCGGCGGTGGCGACGGCGGTGTAGAGGACGTCGGACTGCTGGATCGACATGCTGGTGTCTTCCTTGTTCGTTCCGCCGACGACTCGCGCCCACGATCGCGACGGCTGAGGGAAGACTAGCGGGTCGCCGAGACGATCATCTTTCCGGTGTTGTCGCCGCGCAGCAGGCCGAGGAAGGCGTCCACGCCGTTCTCGATGCCCTCGACGAAGGTCTCGCGGTGCTTCAGCTCGCCCGAGGCGAGCCAGCCACCGACCTCCTGGACGAACTGGTTCTGCAGGCCGTAGTGGTCGCCGACGAGGACGCCCTGGAGCCGGAGCCGCTTGCCGATGATCATCGCCATGTTGCGCGGGCCCGGGACCGGCTCGGTGTCGTTGTACTGGGCGATCATGCCGCAGATGGTGGCGCGGCCGTGCACGTTGAGCGAGGAGATCGCGGCTTCGAGGTGGTCCCCGCCGACGTTGTCGAAGTAGACGTCGATGCCGTCCGGGGCGGCCTCGCGGAGCTGGTCCTTGACCGGGCCGTTCTTGTAGTTGAAGGCGGCGTCGAAGCCGAGCTCCTCGACGAGGAACTTGACCTTCTCGTCGGAGCCGGCGGAGCCGATGACGCGCGAGGCGCCCTTGAGCTTCGCCATCTGGCCGACCTGGCTGCCGACGGCACCGGCCGCGCCGGAGACGAAGACGGCGTCGCCCTCCTTGAAGGAGGCGACCTCGAAGAGGCCCGCGTAGGCCGTGAGGCCGGTCATGCCGAGCACGCCGAGGTACGCGGAGAGGGGCGCGAGCGCCGGGTCGACCTTGGTGGCGTGCTGGGCCGGGACGTCGGCGTACTCGCGCCAGCCGAGGCCGTGCAGGACGTGGTCGCCGACGGCGAAGCCCTCGGCGTTGGAGGCGACGACCTCGCCGACCGCGCCGCCGTCCATGGGCCGGTCGAGCTGGAAGGGCGGGATGTACGACTTCACGTCGTTCATCCGACCGCGCATGTACGGGTCGACGGAGAAGTGCAGGTTGCGCACGAGGATCCGGCCCTCGGCGGGCGCGGCGACCGGGGTCTCGCGCAGGGCGAAGTCCGCCGGCACGGGCCAGCCGTGCGGACGGGCGACGAGGTGCCACTCACGGCTGGACGCGGGAAGAACGGACATGAGCACGGCCTCCAGGCAAAGCTTGACATCACAAAAGATTCACTGACTGAAACAACCATGCGCCTTGATATTTCATGTTGTCAAGCATCTGGGTAGACTGGGCCCCATGGCCACCTCACGCACGGACCCCCTGACCCTCGAAGTCGTCGAGCTGATCGGCACGGTCGTGGCGCGCTACTACGAGGAGTACGAGCAGGCGGCCGCGCAGCACGCGCTGACCGGCGCCCAGGCCCGCGTCCTCGGCCTGCTCTCGCTCGACCCGCTGCCGATGCGCCGCATCGCCCAGAAGCTGAAGTGCGAGCCCTCCAACATCACGGGGATCGTCGACCGCCTGGAGGCCCGCGGCCTGGTCGAGCGCCGGCCCGACCCGGACGACCGGCGGGTCAAGCTGGCCGTCCCCACGGACGAGGGCCGGGACACCGCCCGCCGGCTCCGCGAGTCCCTGGACTTCGCGCGCGAGCCGCTCGGCGAGCTGACCGAGGCCGAGCGGACCCTGCTGCGGGACCTGCTGAAGCGCATGCTGGGCGTGGACGCGGCGTAACGCCCCTCTACACGCACCACCAGAGGAAGCGGGTGCAGGTCGGCGTCGGGCTGGGCGTCGGGGTCCGGCTCGGCGTGGGGCCGGTGGTCGCGGGCGCGGCCGTGCCGGGCGTTCCCGAGCCGGTCGGCGTCGGGCCGCTCGCCGTCGTGGACGCGGTAGCGGTCGCGGTGGGCGTGGCGGAGGGGGACGCCGGGCCGGTGGTCGTCGGCGCGGCGGTGGGGGCGCCGCCGGTCCCCTGACCGGTACCGGTACCGGAGCCGACACCTGTTCCCGTAGCCGTACCGGAGCCCGTGCCCGCCCCCGAGCCGGATCCCGATCCCGAGCCCGAGCCCGAGC
>NZ_MWIG01000598.1:0-11684 GCF_002156145.1 Streptomyces sp. NRRL B-24572
CCGAGGGCGCCCTCGGGGGCGGCTACCGGGGGGCCGCGTTCGCCGTGGCGACCGTCGTCGGTGCCCGGCTGCTCGCCTCGGTCCTCTTCGGGGCCGTGCTCCTCGGGCCGCTGACCGCGCTCACCGGGCCGTCGGGACCGCTCGACCGGCGTTGGACCATGATCGGTGCCGACGGGCTGCGGATCGCGTTGCTCGTCATCGCCCCGCTGTGGATCGACTGGATCCCCGGCAGTGCCCTCTGGTACCTGCTCGGCACCGTCTTCGTCACCGGCGCGGCCGAGCGACTGTGGACCATCGGCCGCGAGGGGGCCGCGCCCGCGCTGCTGCCCGCCCCGCCGCTGGAGGGCGCCGCCGTACGGCCGCTGCCCGACCACCTCGGCGCGCTGCGCCGGCTGTCCCTGCGGACCGGCTTCCTCGCCGTCCCCGCCGCGGCCGCCGTGCTGCTCGTCGCCACTCTCGTCGGGAACCTGCTGGGCGCCGGTATCGACTGGTTCTCGCAGCACCAGGCGGCCCTCGGCTCGTACGTCGCCGCCGGCCTGTTCGCCGCCTCCGTCACCGTCCTGTACGCGATGGCGCTGCCCGGCGGGGAGACGCCGCGGCCCCGCTCGCCCCTGGAGGGCCTGCGCCGGCCGAGGACCGGCTCCGACGAGGGCAAGGGCCGCACGGCCGAGAAGGGCCGCACCGGCGCCCTGCCGCTGCTCGTCCTCGCCTCCGCCACCGTCGCCGGGGCGATCGCCGCGGCCGCGTCCCTCGCCGTGCTCCACGCGTACGACCTGGGCGGCGGGCCCGTCACGTACGCCCTCCTGATCCTGGCGCTCAGCGGCGCCACCGCCGTCGGCATCCGCACCGCGGGCTCCGTCCTGCCGGTGCTGTCCCGGCGCCGGCTGCTCGCCCTCGCGACCACCGCCGCCGGTGTCGCCCTGATCGCGATGGGCCTGGTCCCGGACACGGCGACCGTGCTGTTCCTCGCCGTCCTCGCCGGGTACGCCGCCGGGGTCGCCGCGAACACCGGCCACCACCTGATCGACCAGGAGACCGAGGAGCCCCGCCGGGCCCGGACCACCGAGCACCTCCAGGCCACCGCGCGCGTCGCCATGGGCCTGGGCGCGCTCGCCGCGCCGCTGCTCGCCGCCGCGATCGGTCCGCACCGGCTCGCCTCCGGGGACTTCGTCTTCGCGCACGGCGGCGCCGCCTTCACGCTCGTCCTCGTCGGTGCCCTGCTGCTCCCGGTGGCCGCGCTGCTCCTCGCGAAGACCGACGACCGGGCGGGCGTCCCGCTCCGCCGCGACCTGCGCGACGCGCTGCGCGGCTCCGACCCGGTCCAGGCACCCTCGCCGACCGGTTTCTTCATCGCCCTGGAGGGCGGCGACGGCGCCGGGAAGTCCACGCAGGTCCAGGCGCTCGCCGAGTGGATCCGCGCCAAGGGCCACGAGGTCGTCGTCACCCGCGAGCCGGGCGCCACGCCGATCGGCAAGCGGCTCCGCTCGATCCTCCTCGACGTGTCGTCGGCGGGGCTCTCGAACCGCGCCGAGGCCCTGCTGTACGCGGCCGACCGCGCCGAGCACGTCGACTCCCTGGTCCGACCGGCCCTGGAGCGGGGCGCGATCGTCCTCTCCGACCGGTACATCGACTCGTCCGTGGCCTACCAGGGCGCGGGCCGCGACCTGTCCCCGACGGAGATCGCCCGCATCTCGCGCTGGGCGACCGACGGTCTCGTGCCGAACCTGACCGTGGTCCTGGACGTCTCCCCGGAGACCGCGAGGGAACGGTTCACCGAGGCGCCCGACCGGCTGGAGTCCGAGCCGCCGGAGTTCCACGCGCGCGTACGGGCCGGTTTCCTGGCCCTCGCGGCCGCCGACCCCAGCCGCTACCTCGTCGTCGACGCGGGCCAGGAGCCGGAGGCCGTCACCACCGTCGTGCGCCACCGGCTCGACCGGATGCTGCCGCTCTCCGAGGCCGAGGTGAGGGCCGCGGAGGAGGCCCGCCGGAAGGCCGAGGAGGAGGCCCGGCGCCTGGCGGAGGAAGAGGCCGCCCGCAAGGCCGAGGAGGAGCGCCTGGAGCGCGAGCGCCAGGAGCAGCTCGCCAAGCTCCGCGCCGAGGAGGAGGAGCGCAAGCGGCGCGAGGAGGAGGAGGCGCGCCGCCTGGAGGCCGAGCGGAAGGCCGAGGAGGAGCGTCGCAGGGCCGAGGAGGCCCGGATCGCGGCCGAGGAGGAGCGCAAGCGGCTCGCGGCCGAGGAGAAGGCCCGCCAGGAGGAGCAGGAGCGGCTCCGCAGGGAGGCCGAGGAGGAGGCCCGGCTGCGGGCCGAGGCCGAGGAGCGCCGCCTGGAGAAGCAGCGCAAGGCCGAGGAGGCCCTGCTGCGCGCCGAGGAGGCGCGCCGGATGGCCGAGGCCGCCGCGGCCGCGAAGGCCGCGGAGGAGGCAGCGGCGAAGGCCGCCGCGGAGAAGCTCGCCGCCGAGGCCGCCGCGAAGGCTGCGGCGGAGCGGGCGGCCGCCGAGCGCGCCGCGGCGGAGCTCGCCGCCGCGCAGCGGGCCGAGGCGGCGAAGGCGGCCCGGGAGAAGGCCGCGCGGGAGCGGGAGGCCGCGGAGGCGGCCGCCGCCGAGCGGACGGCCGCGGCGGAGCGTGCGGCTCGTTCCGCCCGTTCCGCTCGTTCCGCCGAGGTGTCGGCGAACGAGGTCACCGTGCCGACGCCGGTCGTGAAGCCGGACGCGCCGACCGTCTCGCCGGACGAGGTCACCGTCGAGACGCCGGTCGTGCGGCCCGGGGCCGAGAGGCCGGAGGCGGAGACCGCCGTCCTGCCGCAGATCCGGGACCCGCGGGACGCCGACGAGACCGCCGTGCTGCCTCCCGTACGGGATCCCAGGGCCGCCGACGAGACGGCCGTGCTGCCCCCGGTGCGGGGTGCCGGGGCGTCCGACCCCGCCGACCGGGTGCCGCCGGGCATCTTCCGTGACGAGCGGGCCGGGCGCGACGAGCCGCACGGTGCGAACGACCGGACCCGGGAGCTGCCGCAGCTCGACGAGAACGGCCGGCCGCGCCGCCGCTCCGACTGGGCGGAGGAGACCCCGCTCGACGATCTGCCGACCCTCGCGGACGAGCTGTTCGGCCCGCACGAGGACGAGGACGGGGGACCGCGCCGCCGTCGCTGAGACCGGTGGGGGTGTAGCCAGCTGCACCCCCACTCCGGAAGCCTGCCCCATGCTGCTGTGACCTGCGCTTTTCTAGCGTGGCCGTATGACGACGACAGCAGTGACGGAGAACGGCGCCGCCCTCGCCCTGGACGGGGTGAGCCGTGCGTACGGAGGCGGGGCGCCCGCGCTCGACGGGGTCGACCTGGTCGTGCCGCGCGGGCGTTTCCTGGCCGTGATGGGTCGGTCGGGCTCCGGCAAGTCCACCCTGCTGCGCTGCGCGGCCGGGCTCGAACGGCCGACGGCCGGGCGGGTGCGGATCGGGGGCACCGACCTCGCCACCCTGAGGACGACCGGTCTGACGCGGCTCCGGCGGGACCGGATCGGCTTCGTCTTCCAGTCGCTCAACCTCGTCTCCGCGCTGAACGTGCGCGAGAACGTCACCCTGCCGCTGCTCCTCGCCGGGGCCCGCGAGGGCCGGGCACTCGACGCCCGCGCCCTGGCGGGACTCGACGCCGTGGGGCTCGCCGACCGGGCCGAGGACCGGCCCGAGAGCCTCTCCGGCGGCCAGCGGCAGCGGGTGGCGATCGCCCGCGCCCTCGTCAACGAGCCCGAGGTCGTCTTCGCCGACGAGCCGACCGCCGCCCTCGACCCGGTCACGGCGGCCGGGGTCCTCGCCCTGCTGCGGCGGGCGGTCGACGAGCGGGGGCGCACGGTCGTCCTCGTCACCCACGACCCGACCGCCGCGACCTGGGCGGACGAGGCCGTGTTCCTGGACCGGGGCCGGATCGCCGGCCGCCTCGACCGCCCGGACGAGGCGCGCGTACGGGCGGCGCTCGGCGGTCTCGGCGAGGCGGGTCGGCAGCCGGCGGTGGCGCGGTGAGCGGGGAACTGCGCGGACGCCGCTCCGGCGACCCCGCCGTGCGGCTGCTCGCCGCCCGGTCGCTGCGGGTCCACCGCAAGGCGTGGGCCGCCGTGTTCGCGGCCGTCGCCGTCACCTCCGCGCTGCTCGGCGCGCTCGCCCTCGCGCTCGGTTCCGTCGGGCTCGGCCACGCGCGCGTGGAGCGGTACGCCGCCGCGCCCGTCGTCGTCGCGGGCGACCAGGAGGTCCGCTGGACGGTCGAGCCGTGGGGGAGCGAGCCGGGGACCGAGACGGCGGGGCTGACCGAGCGCGCACGGGTCCCCGACGAGGCCGTCGACGTCCTGCGGGCCGTGCCCGGGGTACGGGAGGCGGTGCGGGACGACGCGTTCGTCGTACGGGAAGCGGTGCCGGACGACAGGTTCGCCGGACGGGAAGCGGTACCGGACGACACGTTCGCCGTACGAGAAGGGCGTGCGCACGTGCGCGCGTACCCCGGGCGTTCCTGGGACGCGGCCCGGCTCGCCCCGTACCGGCTGACCGACGGGCGGGCGCCCCGGCGGGCCGGGGAGGCCGTCGTGGGCGCCGGCCTCGGCGCCGTCGGGGACACTGTCGCCGGCCGCGAGGTCGTCGGCGTGGCCGACGGTCCGGCCGTGCTGTACGTCACGGCGGGGGAGGCGCGGCGGCTCGCCGGGCACCCCGGTGCCGTCGACGCCGTCGGAGTCCTCGCCGAGCCCGGCGTACCCGTGGACACCCTCCACGCGCGCGTACGGGCCGCCCTGGACGAGGCCGGGCTGAAGGACACCGCCGCGGGGCAGCCGCTGCGGGCCCTCACCGGGGACGGCCGGGGCGCCGCCGAGCACCTCGGCGCGCCGCCCGCGCGCGCGGAGCTCCTCCAGCTCCTCGCCGCCGTCGCCGCGAACGTCGTCCTGGTCGCCGTCCTCATCCTCGCCTCGCTCGTCGCGCAGGCCCTCCAGCAGCGCGCCGCCGAGCGGGAACTGCTCCTCTCGGTCGGTGCGACACCCCGGCAGGTGCGGGGCGCGGCGGGCCGGGAGGTGACCCGGGTGGCGGGTGCGGCGGCGCTGCTCGGCGTCCTCGCGTCCGGACCGGTGTTCCTGGCGCTGTGGTCGGCGCTGCGGGCCCGTACCGGAGTCGTACCGGAGGGCCTCGAACTCCCCACCCCGCCCTGGCTGTTCGCCGCCCTGCTCGCCGTCGCCGCCCTCGTGGTGGGCATCACCCGGTTCGTGGTCCTCTTCGCGGCCCGCCGGCCAGGACGGTCGGGGAGGGGCGGTGTTCGCCGTGTCGCCGGGATCGTGCTGCTCGTGCTCGGCGCGGGCTCGGCCGGTACGGCCACGTTCCAGGGCGGCGACGCGGCCGCCGCCGCTGCCGGGGCGGCCACGGTGACGCTGGTCGCCGGGTGCGCGCTGCTCGGGCCGTGGATCGCGGGGGCCGCGATGGCGGTCCTGGACCGGTCGTTCCGGCGGTTCGGCGGGGCGCCCGGGCGGCTCACGGCCGCCGGTGCCGCCGCGCACTCGCGCCGGCTCGGGGCCGCGCTCGTCCCCGTCGTCCTCGTCACCGCGTTCGCGCTCGTACAGCTCTCGGCGGGCGCCACGATGGAGCGGGCCGCGGCCGCACAGGCGCGGGCCGCGACCACCGCCGACCTCGCGTTCTCCGGCACGACGGCGGAGCGGGTGCGGAAGCTGCCGGGAGTGGAGGCGGCCACGGACGTGCTGCGTTCCTCGGTGGTCCTGGCCCGCACGGAGGTCGGTTCGCCGCGCCTCGACCGGCTCCCGGTCCTCGGCGTGGACGCCGACGGGCTCGCCGGCACGCTGGACCCGGGCGTCGTCGCGGGCGACCTTTCCGGACTCGGCCGGGCCGGCACGGTCGCGGTGGGCGCGGACATGGCCGAGTCCCTTGAAGTGAAGCCCGGTTCGACGGTGGAGCTGCGGCTCGGCGACGGCACGAAGAAGCGGCTGCGCGTGGTCGCGGTGTACGAACGGTCCCTGGCCCTGGGCGAGTTCCTGCTGCCGAAGGCCGAACTGGCCCCGCACATGAGCGATCCGTACCCCGCGCGCGTACTGGCGGCCGGCGACCACGGAGGCGCCCCCGTCGTCCCCGAGGCGGTGACCCCTCCCGGGGCGGAGCTGAACTCGCTCGTCTCCGGCGGGATCGTCGTCGCGATCGGCGGACTCACCCTCCTCTCCGTCCTGAGCACCCTCGCCCTGATCGGCGCCGGGCGGCGCGGCGAGCTGGAACTCCTGCGCCAGGTCGGGGCGTCGGCGGGCCAGTTGCGCCGGATGCTCGGCCTGGAGGCCGGGTTCCTGACGGCGACGGGCCTCCTCGTCGGGCTCGTGGTGGGCGCGCTGCCGCTGACCGCGTTCGCCTGGGCGCTCACCGGCGGCCTGCCGTACCTGCCGCCCGCGCAGGCCGTCACGATCGTGGGCGTCGTGCTCGTCACGGTCGTGGCGGGGGTGTTCCTGCCGGTCGCCGCACGGAGGGGTTCCAGGCGTTGAGGCGGGCGCGTCCCAGGGGCATCGGGGCAGGCGCGTCCTAGGCGTTGAGATAGGCCAGGACGGCGAGGACCCGGCGGTGGCCGCCGCTGTCGGTCGGCGGCAGGCCGAGCTTCAGGAAGACGTTCCCGATGTGCTTGTGCACGGCCCGCTCGGTGATCACCATCGAGCGGGCGATCGTGCCGTTGTCGTGGCCCTGGGCCATCAGCGCGAGGGCCTCGCGCTCGCGGGGCGTGAGGGAGTCCAGCGGGTCGTCGCGGCGGCGGGCCATCAGCTCGGTGACGACCTCCGGATCCAGGGCCGTACCGCCGGAGGCGACCCGTTCCAGGGCGTCGAGGAACTCGTCCACCCGGCCCACCCGGTCCTTCAGGAGATAGCCGACGCCCCGCGCGCCGCCGCCCAGGAGCTCGGCCGCGTACGTCTCCTCCACGTACTGCGAGAGCACGAGCACCGGAAGGGCCGGGAGCTGCTCGCGGGCCGCGAGCGCCGCCCGCAGCCCCTCGTCGCGGAAGCCGGGCGGCAGCCGCACGTCGAGGACGGCCACGTCCGGCCGGTGCTCGAGGAGCAGCGGCAGGATCTCGGGGCCGGTGGCCGCGACCCCGGCGACCTCGTGCCCCGACGAGGTCAGCAGCAGCACCAGGCCCTCCCTCAGGAGGGCGTTGTCCTCGGCGATCACCACACGCACGGAAGCTCCACTTCGATCACGGTCGGGCCCCCCTCGGGGCTGGTCAGTCGTACGGTGCCGTCGAGCGCGGCGACCCGGCGCCGCATGCCCGTCAGGCCGGAGCCGCCGCTCTCGCCGGCCTCGGCGCCGCCGCGGCCCTCGTCCCGCACGCGCACGCGTAGGGCGGCCGGTTCACGGGCCAGGGAGACGGAGGCGCGGTCGGCGCCGCTGTGCTTGGCGGCGTTGGTGAGGGCCTCGGCGACCACGAAGTACGCGGCGGCCTCGACGGCGGCCGGGGCGCGGGGCCCGTCCTGCGCGTGGTCACCGAGGCCGGTCACGGAGACCGCCGTCTCCAGACCGCTGCTCGCGGCGAGGGCCCGTACGGCCCCGGTCAGGCCGCGGTCGGTGAGGATCGGCGGGTGGATGCCGCGGACCACGTGCCGCAGCTCGGCCAGCGCCTCCTCGGCCTGTGTCTGGGCGTCGTCGAGGAGCTTCCGCGCGGTCGCGGGATCGGAGTCGTACGCACGCCTCGCCAGACCGATCCGCATGGACAGCGCCACAAGACGGGCCTGCGCGCCGTCGTGGAGGTCGCGCTCGATCCGGCGCAGCTCGGCGCCGTGCGCGGCGACCGCGCCCGCCCGGGTGGCCGTGAGCTGCTCGATGCGGGCGGCGAGGGCGGCGTCCCGGGCCGCGGAGGGGGCCGGTGTGAGCAGCGCGCGCGACCAGTCGGCGGCCAGTCCGGCGAGCCGGCCGATCAGCGGCAGGGCCACCGGAGGGCGTCCCGCGAGCCCGGTCCAGACGCCGTCGACCAGGAGCGCGGGCACCGCGAGGACCAGCGAGAGGTACCAGAGGACCAGGCCGTACAGCAGCTGCGCGGCGGCCCACAGCAGGTCCTGCCGGGTGCCCGGGTCGGTGACCGCGGTCCGTACGCGCGCGGGGAGGGGGCCTTCGAGCGGCAGGTACGCCTCGGGGACGGGCGTCCCGGTCCACGCGGCCGTACGGCGCCGCTCCCAGCCGGCGAGGCGGCGCAGCAGCAGCACGCTCTCGGGGAGCACGCCGGCGCCGATGACCGTGAGGGTGAGGAAGGCGGTGAAGAGGGCGACGCCCACCATCAGGTAGCAGAGGAGGGAGACCGCGGCCCCGGTCGTGAGGTGGAGCCATGGCCGGGCCGCTTCCTTGATCGCCTCACGCATGGGGTCAGCGTAGGCGGCGGCCCCGGGAGGAGGCGGTGGAGGGGGCTACACCATCGCCTCGGGAGCGGGCACGGCTGTGCGCCGATGCGGCGGAGACCAGGATCGAAGGGAGCCGGGAACGACCTGGCCGATCCCACTCCACGACTTTACGGAGGCATCCCATGCGCGCCCTTCTCTGGCTGCTGCTCGCCGCGAGCGTCCTGGCCAACGTCTTCATCAGCACCTTCGCCGGCTGGTCCGGCGGGCTCCAGATCGCCGGGAGCGTCTGCACCGGGGCGGTGCTGCTCGGCTCGGCGGTCGGGCTGTGGCTGACCAGGCTCCGTAACCAGGGCTGACCGGGGTTGTCAGAGCGCTGCCCCACAATGGAGGGCGTACCTGAGGAGGGGCAGACATGGCCGTATGGGACGACCTGGTCGGACAGACCCGGGTCGAGGAGCAGCTCGCCGCCGCCGCGCGGGACGCCGACGCGCTCGTGACCGCCCACGCCGCCGGCGAGCCGGCCCCCGAGGCCTCCAAGATGACCCACGCCTGGCTGTTCACCGGCCCTCCCGGGTCCGGCCGGGCGACCGCGGCGCGCGCCTTCGCCGCCGCGCTGCAGTGCGTCAGCCCCGACCGGGCGCTCGGCGGGGCCCCCGGCTGCGGCTTCTGCGACGGCTGCCACACGACCCTCGTCGGCACGCACGCGGACGTCGAGATCGTCCGTACGGACCTGCTGTCCATCGGCGTGAAGGAGACCCGCGACCTCGTCCGGCGCGCCCAGCTGTCCCCGGCGGGCGGCCGCTGGCAGGTCATCGTCCTGGAGGACGCCGACCGGCTCACCGAGGGCGCGGGGAACGTGCTCCTGAAGGCCGTCGAGGAGCCCGCGCCGCGCACGGTCTGGCTGCTCTGCGCGCCCTCCCTGGAGGACGTGCTGCCCACGATCCGCTCCCGCTGCCGGCACCTGACGCTGCGCACCCCGCCGGTGGAGGCCGTCGCCGACGTGCTCGTGCGGCGCGACGGCATCGAGCCCGAGGTGGCGCAGGCCGCGGCCCGCGCCACCCAGGGGCACATCGACCGGGCCCGGCGGCTCGCCACCGACGAGCGGGCCCGCGCGCGCCGGTCGGTCGTCCTGAAGCTGCCGCTGCGGGTCGAGGACATCGGCGGCTGCCTCAAGGCGGCCCAGGAGCTGGTCGACGCGGCCGCGGAGGACGCGAAGCAGGTCGCGGAGGAGATCGACGTCAAGGAGACCGAGGAGCTGAAGGCGGCCCTCGGCGCGGCGCAGGGCGGGCGGATGCCGCGCGGCACGGCCGGGGCGATGAAGGAGCTGGAGGAGCGGCAGAAGCGGCGCAGGACCCGGACGCAGCGCGACAGCCTGGACCTCGCGCTCACCGACCTGACCGGCTTCTACCGCGACGTCCTGGCCCTCCAGCTCCGCTCCCGGTCGGCCCTGGCGAACACGGACGTGCGGGACGCCCTCGAGCGGATCGCCCGCGACACCACCCCGGAGCGGACCCTGCGCCGCATCGAGGCGGTCCTCGCCTGCCGCAAGGCCCTCGACCGGAACGTGGCGCCGCTGCTCGCGGTGGAGGCGATGACGATGGCGCTGAGGGGCTAGGCGCATTGACCCGCTTGACCCGCGGCGTCGCGTCCGGGGCCCGATGGGCGATTGGACACGATCCGTGCCGGTCCGGATACGCTCCGGGGATGGATTCCAGGCGCTTGCTCCGTACCTCCGCCACGGCCCTCGCGGCCGCCGGGCTGATCCTCTCCGGCTGCTCGGGCGGAAGCGGCGCCGCCGCGCCCCGGACGACCGCGTCGGCGCCCGGCGCCTCGTCCGAGGCGCCGAAGCTGAAGAAGTTCTACGCGCAGAAGCTGAAGTGGCGCGACTGCGGCGTCGAGGGTTTCCAGTGCGCGACCCTGCGCGCCCCGCTCGACTACGCGAAGCCGGACGGCGAGGAGGTCGAGCTCGCGGTCTCCCGGGCCCGGGCCACCGGCCCCGGCAAGCGGCTCGGCTCGCTCCTGGTCAACCCGGGCGGCCCCGGCGGCTCCGCCGTCGGCTACCTCCAGGGGTACGCGGGCATCGGCTACCCGGCGCCCGTCCGCGCCCGCTACGACATGGTGGCCGTCGACCCGCGCGGCGTGGCCCGCAGCGAGCCCGTCGAGTGCCTGACGGGCCCGCAGATGGACACGTACACGCAGGTCGACCAGACCCCCGACGACACGGCGGAGGTCAACGCGCTCAGCGCGGCCTTCAAGGACTTCGCGGCCGGCTGCGAGAAGAAGTCGCAGCAGGTCCTGCCCCATGTCTCCACCGTCGAGACGGCCCGCGACATGGACATCCTGCGGGCGGTGCTCGGCGACGAGAAGCTCACCTACGTGGGCGCCTCGTACGGCACCTTCCTCGGCGCCACCTACGCCGAGCTGTTCCCCGACCGGGTCGGCCGGCTCGTCCTCGACGGGGCGATGGACCCCTCGCTCTCCGCGCTCGACCTCAACCGGGACCAGACCGCCGGCTTCGAGACGGCCTTCAAGGCCTTCGCCGCCGACTGCGTCGGCAAGCCGGACTGCCCCCTGGGCACCGGTACGGTCGCCGCGGCCGGGGAGGCGATGAAGAAGTTCTTCCGCGACCTGGACGCCAAGCCCGTGCCCACGGGGGAGAGCCGCGAGCTGGGGGAGTCCCTCGCGACCACCGGGGTGATCGCCGCCATGTACGACGAGGGCGCCTGGCCCCAGCTGCGCGAGGCCCTCGCCCAGGCGATGAGCGGCGAGGGCTCGGGGCTCCTCGCCCTGGCCGACAGCTACTACGAGCGCGAGACGGACGGCACGTACGCCAACCTGATGTCCGCCAACGCCGCCGTGAACTGCCTGGACCTGCCGCCCGCCTACACCGGCCCCGCCGACGTCGAGAAGGCCGTCCCGTCCTTCGAGAAGGCCTCCCCGGTCTTCGGTGCGGGCCTCGCCTGGGCCGCCCTCAACTGCACCTACTGGCCCACCCCGCCCACCGGCCGTCCGCACCGCATCACCGCCGAGGGCGCCGCCCCGATCCTCGTCGTCGGCACCACCCGCGACCCGGCCACCCCGTACCGCTGGGCCCGGTCCCTCGCCGAGCAGCTCTCCTCCGGCACCCTGCTGACCTACGAGGGCGACGGCCACACCGCGTACGGCCGGGGCAGCGACTGCATCGACACCGCGATCAACACCTACCTCCTCGAAGGCACTCCTCCGGCGGACGGAAAGCGCTGCTCATAGGCCTGATCCGGGGGTGGTCGGAGCACCTCCGGAAACTGTGTAGACTTGGCGACGCTGCTGCACCCACCATGGGAACGCACAGCGGTGCCGCCTTAGCTCAGTTGG
>NZ_MWIG01000599.1:0-3756 GCF_002156145.1 Streptomyces sp. NRRL B-24572
CGGGAGGCGCGCCTCCCGGCGGCGGCGGTCACCAGCCCCCGGACGGACCCGTCAGCTCCCTGATCGCCGGACGCGCCGCGTCCAGGACCGTCATGAACCAGGCGGAGAAGGGCGCGGCGGCATGCCGCTCGACGAGCTCGTCGGGGGTCACGAAGGCGGTGGACTCGATCTCCTCCGGGTCCGGCCGCGGGTCGGCCTGCACCAGGCCGACGAAGAGGTGGTTGAACTCCTGCTCCACCAGGCCCGAGGCCGGGTCCGGGTGGTTGTAGCGGACGGTGCCGGCCTCCGCGAGCAGCGTCGGCGAGACGCCCAGCTCCTCGAAGGTGCGCCGGGCCGCCGCGGCGAACGGCGCCTCGCCCGGGTAGGGGTGGCCGCAGCAGGTGTTCGACCAGACGCCGGGGGAGTGGTACTTGCCGAGTGCCCGCCGCTGGAGCAGCAGCCGACCCGACTCGTCGAAGAGGAAGACGGAGAAGGCGCGGTGCAGCTGCCCCGGCGCCTGGTGGGCGGAGAGCTTCTCGGCCGTGCCGATGGTCCGCCCCTCCTCGTCGACCAGTTCGAGCATGATCGACGCCGGGTCTCCGGACGGCTTGACACCGTTCGACGCGGTCTCCGGCGAGATCTGAGCCGTGATGGCTGGTGTGATCGGCATACCCATCCTTCGCATCGGTCCTCGGCCCGGTGGGGCCACCACAGTCTGCCGTACAAAACCGGCTTGTCCGTACTTCGGCGGCCGGACGTGTCCGCTCCCATCGCACCGGAGTACACCCCGGTGCGATGGGAGCGGAGGGCCGTCAATCGGGCACTACACCCCGAAAGGTGCCGGATAGACGAGTGTGCCCGGCGGAACGGGTACCGAACCGTCCAGGACGAGCGCCATCATCGCCTCGTCCGGAGCCTCGAAACCTGGCCGAATCCCATACGCGGACGCACGTACGAACCCGAACCGCGGGTAGTACCCCGGATGGCCCAGGACGAGCACGAGCGGCTCGCCGCGCAGCCGGGCCGCGTCGAGCACCGCCCGGACGACGGCCTGCCCCGCCCCTTTCCGCTGGTGCGCGGGAGCCACCGAGACCGGAGCGAGCGCGGCCGCCGGGACGCCGTCCACCAGGCAGCGGGTGATCAGCGCGTGCGCCGCGACCGTGCCGTCCGGGGCCTCCGCCACGTACGACAGGCCCGGCAGCCAGGCGTCGTCGAGCCGGAGCGCCTCGACCAGATCGGCCTCCGTCTCCGAGGGGGCGGCCTCCGACCCGAAGGCCGTCGACACGACCCGCCGGATCTCCGCGACGTCCGCGTCGGTCTCCGGACGGGTGCGCCAGCGCGGATCGGCCGGCCGCAGGACGAAGCCCGCGTACCCGTACTCGGAGCCGTGCTCGCGTCGCAGCGCGATCTCGGCGCGGGCCCCGGCCACCGCCTCGGCCATGCCGGGCACGGTGGTGTCCGCCGCGTCGGCGTGCGCGGCGAGCGGCACGTAGTACTCGTCCCAGTCGCCCTCGGGCTGCGGGACGGTCCCCAGGACGTGGTAGCCGGCCTCGACGGCCGCCGTCGCGTTCCCGGCGACGGTACGGAGGGCGTAGTGCTCCTCCCAGAAGGCACGGGCCGCGGGGCCCGGCTCCTCGGTGGTCCAGACGCACTCGGTGAGCACCAGCGTGCCCCCGGGCGCGAGGAGCCTGCGCCACTCGGCGAGGGCCCGGTCGAAACCGAGGACGAAGACCGAGCTCTCGGCCCAGACCAGGTCGAAGGAGCCGTCGGGGAAGGGCGGCGCGCCCATGTCGGCGTTCAGGGTGCGGACCGAACCGTCGAGCCCGCGGGCGGCGGCGGTCTCCCGCAGCTCCGCGAGGAACGGTTCATGGGTGTCGACGGCGGTCACCTCGGCGTTCGCCTCGGCGGCCAGGAGCAGCGCGGAGCGACCGGGGCCGCAGCCCAGGTCGAGCACGCGCGGACGCTCCGGAAGCGGCCCCACGAGTGCGAGGAGCCGACGGGTGGTGGTGTCGGAGCCGGGGCCCTGCCGCGGCAGACCGTGGTGCAGGGCGAAGAAGGAGTCGTGCAGAGCGTTGTCGGACAACGTGGAAACCCTTTGAGGAAAGGGCCCCGGCCGACGACGTGACGTACCGGTGGGAAGACCGGGATCAGGTCAGCCGGAGACCCGGAGGCTGAGGGACGACCGGGCGCTGCCGCACTGGGCAGCCTCCATCGCGACGGTCATCAACCTCAGCTCCTCTCCACACGCGTTCGTACGAAGAGACTAACAGGCGCCCGGGCTCACAGACAGAGCTTCGCCTCGTGCTCCGCGTGCCCGACCGGCTCCAGCTGGAAGGTGCAGTGCTCCACGTCGAAGTGCGAGCCCAGGCAGCCCTGGAGGTCGTGCAGCATCTTCTCGTGCCCGACCGAGTCCAGCGCGTCCTGGTCGACGACCACGTGCGCGGAGAGCACCGGCATGCCCGAGGTGATCGTCCAGGCGTGCAGGTCGTGCACGTCCTCGACGCCCGGCAGGGCCAGGATGTGCGCCCGCACCTCCGCCATGTCGACGCCCTTGGGGGCCGCCTCCAGGAGCACGTCCAGGGTCTCGCGCAGCAGCTTGACCGTGCGCGGCACGATCATCAGGCCGATCACGATCGAGGCGATCGGGTCGGCGTACTGCCAGCCCGTCGCCAGGATGATCCCGGCCGCGACGATCACGGTCACCGAACCCAGAGCGTCCGCGAGCACCTCCAGATAGGCCCCGCGCACGTTGAGGCTCTCCTTCTGGCCCCGCATGAGCAGCGACAGCGAGATCACGTTGGCCACCAGGCCGATCACCGCGAACGCGATCGCCAGGCCGCCCTTGGTCTCGGCCGGCTCGATGAACCGCTGGATCGCCTCGTACAGCACGTAACCGCCGACGACGAGCAGCAGCAGACAGTTGGCGAGCGCCGCGAGGATCTCGGCCCGGGCGTACCCGAACGTGCGGTTCCCGGAGGGCGGCCGGTTCGCGAAGTGGATCGCGAGGAGCGCCATCGCCAGGCCGACGGCATCGGTCGCCATGTGGGCCGCGTCCGCGATCAGCGCGAGCGAGTCGGCGACCAGACCGCCGATGACCTCGATCACCATCACGGAGAGCGTGATGCCGAGCGCGATCCGCAGTCGGTTCCTGTACGCGGCCGCCGCCGTACCCGTCGGCGGCGGGCCGCCGTGGCTGTGCCCGTGGTCGTGTCCAGCCCCCATGACAAGGCCTCCCGGTCGTGTCTCTCGTGTGCCCCGATTCGCAAGTGAACTACGGGTGGGGGGTATGTGCAACACGGTACTGAACACCGTTGTCATATGCTCTGACCTGCGACAACGGCAGAACGGGGGGACCGTGCCGGTGGCCTCCCGGAACGGGGTTTGTGGGGCGGACCGCCGATCGCCCATGATGATCTCCACGGAACGCGGCGCACCCGGACGGACACGGACGGTCCCGGGGGAGTACTGCCGACGAAGCCTCGGTGAACTCACGTTCCGTTCATCCGATAGCCTCAGCCGACGTGTCGCCGCCCGGTGCCGGGCCGCACCGCCGCGCCCGGGGCCGCCACGGCCCCGCCGGCCCCTCCGTCAGCTCCAAGGAGTGAGTTCGTCTGTCGACCGCCATCCTCACCGGCCCGCCGGCACCCGGATCCTCGCTCGACGGTGATCTGCGGTCGCTCGGCTTCGACGTCCGGATCGCCTCCGGCGCCGAGGAGGCCGGTGCCCTCCTTGCCGCCGTCCCGGCTGGCGAGCGCGTCGCGCTCGCCAGCCGGGACG
>NZ_MWIG01000006.1:0-25126 GCF_002156145.1 Streptomyces sp. NRRL B-24572
TTCGGCCGGGGCGAGTGCTTCGTCGAGCGCTACCTCGACAAGCCGCGCCACGTGGAGACCCAGTGCCTCGCCGACCAGCACGGCAACGTGGTCGTCGTGTCGACCCGTGACTGCTCGCTGCAGCGCCGCCACCAGAAGCTGGTCGAGGAGGCCCCGGCGCCGTTCCTGACCCAGGAGCAGAACGAGCAGCTGTACGCGGCGTCGAAGGCGATCCTGAAGGAGGCCGGCTACGTCGGCGCCGGCACGGTCGAGTTCCTCGTCGGCACGGACGGCACGATCTCCTTCCTGGAGGTCAACACGCGTCTGCAGGTCGAGCACCCGGTGACCGAGGAGGTCACGGGCCTCGACCTGGTCCGCGAGATGTTCCGGATCGCCGACGGCGAGGAGCTCGGCTACGGCGACCCGGAGATCCGCGGTCACTCCTTCGAGTTCCGCATCAACGGCGAGGACCCGGGCCGCAACTTCCTTCCGGCCCCCGGCACGGTCACCCTCTTCACCCCGCCGTCCGGCCCCGGTGTCCGCCTGGACGCGGGCGTCGAGACCGGGTCGGTGGTCGGTCCGGCCTGGGACTCCCTGCTCGCCAAGCTCGTCATCACCGGCGCCACCCGCGAGCAGGCCCTGCAGCGTGCCGCCCGTGCCCTGGGCGAGTTCACCGTGGAGGGAATGGCCACCGCCCTCCCGTTCCACCGGAAGGTGGTCGCCGATCCTGCCTTCGCCCCCGAACTTCAGGGCGAGGAAGGTCCGTTCGCCGTCCACACGCGCTGGATCGAGACCGGGTTCAGCAACGACATCCCCGCCTTCGCGGCGCCCGGCGAGGCCGGGGCCGACGGAGAGGCCGGCCGCGAGACCCTGGTCATCGAAGTCGGAGGCAGGCGTCTGGAGGTCTCCGTCCCCTCTCCGTCGTCGCTGGGCACGGCGGTGGCCCGCGGCGGTGCGGCCGTCGGGTCCAGACCCGGGCGCCGCCCGGTCAGGACGTCGGCGCCCGCCGCTTCCGGCGGCCACCTCGTCTCGCCGATGCAGGGAACCATCGTCAAGGTGGGCGTCGAGGACGGCCAGGAGGTCAAGGAGGGCGATCTCATCGTCGTCCTGGAGGCGATGAAGATGGAACAGCCCCTCAACGCCCACCGCTCCGGCACCGTCAGCGGGCTCTCCGCGCAGGTCGGTGCGTCGATCACCTCCGGCACGGTCATCTGTGAGATCAGGGATTGACCGGCGCTCCTTCCGATTCTCCCCTCCTTCCGATCCTCCCCTCCTCTCGATTCTCCCCTCCTTCCGATTGCCCCCTCCTTTCGATTCCCCTTCCTTCTGATTCCCCTTCCATCTGATTCCTCCTGCCTTCGTCTGCTCTCCCCCCGTCATGCCAGTAAGACCAGTTGAGGAGTGAACCCCATGCACAGCACGCTCATCGTCGCCCGCCTGCAACCCGGCGCGGCGTCCGACGTGGCCCGACTCTTCGGTGCGTTCGACGAGACCGAGATGCCCCACCTCATGGGAACGCGGCGTCGCCAGCTGTTCTCGTACCGGGGCCTGTACTTCCACCTCCAGGACTTCGACGAGGACAACGGCGGCGAGCTGATCGAAAAGGCCAAGTCCGACCCGCGCTTCGTCGGCATCAGCAACGACCTGAAGCCCTTCATCGAGGCGTACGACCCGGCGACCTGGCGTTCGCCCGCCGACGCCATGGCCGAGCGCTTCTACCACTGGGAGGTGTCGGCATGACCGGGCGACGGGTTGTCGTCACCGGCATCGAAGTGCTGGCTCCCGGAGGCATCGGAGCCAAGAACTTCTGGAACCTGCTGAGCGAGGGCCGCACGGCGACGCGCGGCATCACCTTCTTCGACCCGACGCCGTTCCGCTCCCGGGTCGCCGCGGAGATCGACTTCGATCCGTACGAGCACGGGCTCGGCCCCCAGGAGGTCCGGCGCCTCGACCGGGCCGCCCAGTTCGCCGTGGTCGCGGCGCGCGGTGCGGTCGCCGACAGCGGCGTCGAGCTGGACCGCCTCGACCCGTACCGCGTCGGCGTCACCGTGGGCAGCGCCGTCGGCGCCACCATGGGCCTCGACGAGGAGTACCGGGTCGTCAGCGACGGCGGCCGGCTCGATCTCGTCGACCACGCCTACGCGGCCCCGCACCTCTACAACCACATGGTCCCCAGCTCCTTCGCGGCCGAGGTCGCCTGGGCCGTCGGCGCCGAGGGACCCAGCACCGTGGTGTCCACGGGCTGCACCTCCGGCATCGACTCGGTGGGCTACGCCGTCGAGCTGATCCGCGAGGGATCGGCCGACGTCATGATCGCCGGCTCGTCCGACGCCCCGATCTCCCCGATCACCATGGCCTGCTTCGACGCGATCAAGGCCACCACCCCCCGCAACGACGACGCGGAGCACGCGTCCCGTCCCTTCGACGGCACCCGGAACGGGTTCGTCCTGGGTGAGGGCGCCGCCGTCTTCGTCCTGGAGGAGCTGGAGAGCGCGAAGAAGCGCGGCGCGCACATCTACGCGGAGATCGCCGGCTACGCGACGCGCAGCAACGCCTACCACATGACGGGCCTGCGCCCGGACGGTGCCGAGATGGCGGAGGCGATCCGGGTCGCACTCGACGAGGCGCGGCTGAACGTGGAGGCGATCGACTACATCAACGCGCACGGCTCCGGCACCAAGCAGAACGACCGCCACGAGACCGCCGCCTTCAAGCGGAGCCTGGGCGAGCACGCCTACCGCACCCCGGTGAGCTCGATCAAGTCGATGGTCGGGCACTCGCTCGGCGCGATCGGCTCCATCGAGATCGCCGCCTCGGCCCTGGCGATGGAACACAACGTGGTGCCGCCCACGGCGAACCTCCACACCCCCGACCCGGAGTGCGACCTCGACTACGTGCCGATCGTCGCGCGCGAGCAGCTGACGGACGCGGTCCTCACCGTCGGCAGCGGATTCGGCGGATTCCAGAGCGCCATGGTGCTCACACGTCCCGAGAGGAGCCTCGTATGACCGGGCCCGCGCCCGCCTCCGTGGTGGTGACCGGCCTCGGCATCGCCTCCCCGAACGGCCTCGGCACCCAGGACTACTGGGCGGCCACCCGCAGCGGCAAGAGCGGCATCGGCCGCATCACCCACTTCGACCCGTCGGGCTACCCCGCGAAACTCGCGGGCGAGATCCCCGGCTTCGAGGCGTCGGAACACCTGCCGAGCCGTCTCATCCCGCAGACCGACCGGATGACGCGGATCGCGCTCGCCGCCACCGACTGGGCGCTCGCCGACGCCGGCGTGACCCCCGCAGAACTCCCCGAGTTCGACATGGGCGTGGTCACGGCCAGTGCGTCCGGGGGCTTCGAGTTCGGCCAGGGCGAGCTGCAGAAGCTGTGGAGCCAGGGCAGCCAGTACGTCTCCGCGTACCAGTCCTTCGCCTGGTTCTACGCCGTCAACAGCGGCCAGATCTCCATCCGCAACGGCATGAAGGGCCCCAGCGGCGTCGTCGTCAGCGACCAGGCGGGGGGCATCGACGCGGTGGCGCAGGCCCGGCGGCAGATCCGCAAGGGCACGAGCCTGGTCGTGTCCGGCGCCGTGGACGCCTCGATCTGCCCCTGGGGCTGGGTGGCCCAGCTCGCGAGCGGCAGGCTGAGCACCAGCGAGGAGCCGACCCGGGCGTACGTCCCCTTCGACCGCGACGCGCGGGGGTACGTGCCGGGCGAAGGCGGCGCGATCCTGATCCTGGAGGACGCCGAGGCGGCACGCGCGCGGGGCGCGCGGGTCTACGGCGAGATCGCCGGGTACGGCGCCACCATCGACCCCAAGCCCGGGACCGGCCGTGAGCCCGGCCTGCGCAAGGCCATCGAACTGGCCCTCGCCGACGCCGGCCTCGCACCGGGCGAGGTGGACGTGGTCTTCGCCGACGCGGCGGCCGACCCCGAGCTCGACCGGGCCGAGGCCGAGGCGATCACCGCCGTCTTCGGACCCCGGGGCGTCCCGGTCACCGCCCCCAAGACCATGACCGGACGCCTCTACTCGGGCGCCGCGCCGCTCGACCTGGCCGCCGCGTTCCTGGCGATGGAGGACGGCGTCATCCCGCCCACCACGCACATCGATCCGTCCCCGGAGTACGACCTGGACCTGGTCGTCTCCCAGCCCCGCTCCGCCCGGGTCCGCGCCGCGCTGGTGCTGGCCAGGGGCCATGGCGGGTTCAACTCCGCGATGGCCGTCCGAGCCGTCGGCTAGTACGCGCGGCACCTTCTTCTTGATCGACAGACCTTTACCCCACACCGTTGAAAGGGACCACCATGGCCACTGAACTCTTCACCCTCGACGACCTGAAGCGGATCCTCCTGGAGGCCGCGGGCGCGGACGAAGGCGTCGACCTGGACGGCGACATCCTGGACACCGAGTTCGAGCTCCTCGGTTACGAGTCGCTGGCGCTCCTGGAGACGGGCGGGCGCATCGAGCGCGAGTACGGCATCACCCTCGACGACGACGCGCTGACCGACGCCGTCACCCCGCGTGCCCTCATCGACGCCGTCAACGCGCAGTTCGCTGCCGCCCGCGCCGCCTGAACCACCTGAATCGTCGTGAAGGAAGGGAACGGAACGGACATGACGCAGGACGCGCAGAGCACCGCACGCGTGGCGCTCATCACCGGGGCCACCAGCGGCATCGGCCTCGCCTCGGCCAGGCTCCTCGCCGAGCAGGGACACCGGGTCTTCATCGGCGCGCGCAGCGCCGAGAACGTCACGGCGACGGTCAAGGAGCTGCGGGAGGAAGGGCTCGACGTCGACGGCTCCGTCGTCGACGTCCGCGATTCCGCCGCGGTGACGGCGTTCGTCCAGGCCGCCGTCGACCGGTTCGGCACGATCGACGTCCTGGTCAACAACGCGGGCCGGTCCGGCGGCGGGGTGACCGCGGACATCGCGGACGAGCTGTGGGACGACGTGATCGACACCAACCTCAACAGCGTCTTCCGGCTGACGAAGGAGGTGCTGAACACCGGCGGCATGCGGCACAAGGACCGCGGCCGGATCATCAACATCGCCTCCACGGCGGGCAAGCAGGGCGTCGTGCTCGGCGCCCCGTACTCCGCCTCCAAGCACGGCGTGGTCGGCTTCACCAAGGCGCTGGGCAACGAACTGGCGCCCACCGGCATCACCGTCAACGCCGTCTGCCCCGGTTACGTCGAGACGCCCATGGCGCAGCGCGTGCGGCAGGGGTACGCCGCCGCGTACGACACCGACGAGGACACGATCCTGGCGAAGTTCCAGTCGAAGATCCCGCTCGGCCGCTACTCCACCCCCGAGGAGGTCGCCGGACTCGTCGGATACCTCGCCTCCGACACCGCCGGCTCCATCACCGCGCAGGCGCTCAACGTCTGCGGCGGCCTCGGCAACTTCTGACCCCACCGCCGCGATCCGCTGCACGGACCGACACGGACCGGCACGGATCCGCGACACAGACCAAGGAGAAGTGCTCATGACGACTCGCGAGGTCGAGCACGAGATCACCGTCAACGCCCCGGCCGCCGCCGCCTACCGGCTGCTGGCCGAGGTCACCAACTGGCCGCGCATCTTCCCTCCCACGATCCACGTCGACCAGGTGGAGAAGAACGAGGCCGGCACCGAGGAACGGATACGCATCTGGGCGACGGCGGGCGGCGAGGCCAAGAACTGGACGTCGCGCCGCACCCTGGACCCGGACGCCCTGCGCATCACGTTCCGGCAGGAGATCACGACGCCGCCGGTCGCCGCGATGGGCGGCACCTGGATCATCGAGCCGCTGGGCGACCGGGACTCCAGGATCCGGCTGCTGCACGACTACCGTGCGATCGACGACGACCCGGACGGACTGCGCTGGATCGACGAGGCCGTCGACCGCAACAGCCGCTCCGAGCTGGCGGCGCTCAAGGAGAACCTCGAACTCGCCCATGCGGCCGAGGACGTGACGTTCTCCTTCACCGACAGCGTGCTCGTCCAGGGCAGCGCGAAGCGCGCGTACGCGTTCATCGACGAGGCGCACCTGTGGGCCGAGCGGCTGCCGCACGTGGCGACCGTCCGGCTCACCGAGGACTCCCCGGGGCTGCAGACCCTGGAGATGGACACGCGGGCCAAGGACGGCAGCGTGCACACCACCAAGTCGTACCGGGTGACGTTCCCCCACCACCGGATCGCCTACAAGCAGGTCACGCTGCCCGCGCTGATGACCCTGCACACCGGTCTGTGGACCTTCGAGGAGACCCCCGAGGGCACGGTCGCCTCCTCCCAGCACACGGTCACCCTCAACACCGCCAACATCGCGAAGATCCTCGGCCCGGAGGCGACCGTCGCCGACGCCCGCGCGTACGTGCACTCCGCGCTGAGCACCAACAGCCTGGCCACCCTCGGCCACGCCAAGAGCCACGCCGAGCAGAGCGGCTGACCGTGTCCCGGAACCGCCTGGACACCCAGGTCATCGTCGTCGGCGCCGGACCCGTCGGGCTCATGCTCGCCGGTGAGCTGCGGCTGGGCGGCGCCGAGGTGGTCGTCCTGGAACGACGCGACGCCCCCACCACGGAGTCGAGGGCCTCCACCCTGCACGCCCGCACGATGGAGATCCTCGACAGCCGTGGACTGCTCGCGGCGTTCGGCACCCCGCCGAGCGAGCCGCGCGGCCACTTCGGCGGCATTCCGCTCGATCTCACCCTGCCCGGCCCCTACCCGGGCCAGTGGAAGGTGCCGCAGTTCCGGACCGAGGAGGTGCTCCAGGAGCGGGCGCTCTCGCTCGGCGCGGACATCCGGCGCGGCCATGAACTGCGCACGGTGTCCACGGCGGTGGACGGGGAGCACGTCGAGGCCGAGGCGGTCGGCCCCGACGGTCCCCTGCTCCTGCGCGGCCGGTATCTGGTCGCCTGCGACGGCGAGGACAGTACGGTACGCGGCCTCACGGGCGCCGCCTTCCCGGGGCGGGACGCCGGCCGTGAACTGCTGCGCGCCGACGTCGACGGCATCGAGGTCCCGAACCGGCGCTTCGAACGGCTGGCCGGGGGCCTGGCCATCGCGGCACGCAGGGACGACGGCGTGACGCGGGTGATGGTGCACGAGTTCGGCAGCACCGCCCGAGCGCGTACCGGGGCACCGGAGTTCACCGAGATCGCCGACGTGTGGAAGCGGGTCACCGGCGAGGACATCAGCGCCGGCACCCCGCTGTGGGCGAACTCCTTCGGCGACGCCAACCGCCAGCTCGTCCGCTACCGGGACGGAAACGTCCTGTACGCCGGTGACGCGGCCCACCGGCAGATGCCCATCGGCGGCCAGGCCCTCAACCTCGGGCTCCAGGACGCCTTCAACCTGGGCTGGAAGCTGGCGCTGCACCTGCGCGGGGCCGCTCCCGCGACCCTCCTCGACAGCTACCACCGGGAACGGCACGCCGTGGGCCGGCGCGTTCTGGCCAACATCGAGGCGCAGGCACTGCTGCTGCTCGGCGGAGCCGAAGTGGAGCCCCTCCGGGCCGTGTGGACGGAACTGATCAAGCTCGAAGCGGTACGCGGACACCTCGCCGGAATGATCAGCGGCCTCGATGTCCGGTACGCCGTCGACGGCCCCCCGCACCCCCTGCTGGGAGCCCGGCTGCCGTACACCCTCCCGCACCCCGCCGCGCAGGCCCTGCGCGCGGGCCGTGGGGTGCTGCTCGACCCGCGCCGCCCCACGGACGGCGTGCCGCGCGGCGGCGACGGGTGGACGGACCGGGTCACCGCGGTGGCTGCCCCCGCCGAACCGGGCGGCGCCGAGGAAGGCGCCGACGCCGTCCTCGTACGGCCGGACGGGCACGTCGCATGGGCGGGGCCCGGGAGCGACGGCCTGCCCCAGGCCCTGGAGCGCTGGTTCGGCCCGCCGCTCTGAGCCCTCCACCGTCCGGCCCTCCGGGGCACGCCCTGCCCTCTCACCCCATCTCAACGAACCGAAGGGAAGGCCATGTCCCTCAACTCGCCCGACGGCGCCGGGACCCTGGACGCCGACGTCATCGTCGTCGGTGCCGGGCCGGCCGGTCTGATGCTCGCCGGAGAACTGCGGCTCGGCGGGGCACGCGTCATCGTCACGGAGCGGCTGGAGCGGCCCACCGGGCAGTCCCGCGGCCTGGGCTTCACCGCACGCGCCATGGAGGTGTTCGACCAGCGCGGTCTCCTCCCGCGCTTCGGCGACCCGGCGACCAGCCCGATGGGCCACTTCGGCGGGGTGCAGTTCGACTACACCGTCCTCGACGGCGCCCACTTCGGGGCCCGGGGCATCCCGCAGTCGCAGACCGAGGCGGTCCTCGAGGAGTGGGCGACGGAGCTGGGCGCGGACATCCGGCGGGGCTGGGAGTTCGTCGAGCTGGCCGAGGGGTTCCTGGACGGGGACGAGGTCGGGATCACCGTACGGACCCCGGACGGCGTCCAGCGGCTCCGCGCCGCCTACCTGGTGGGCTGCGACGGCGGGCAGAGCGCCGTACGCAAGGCGGCCGGGTTCGACTTCCCGGGCACCGCGGCGACCCGGGCGATGTTCCTCGCCGATGTCGTCGGCTGCGATCTGCGTCCGCGGTTCCTGGGCGAACGGCTGCCGCACGGCATGGTGATGGCGGCCCCCCTGGGCGAGGGCGTGGACCGGGTCATCGTCTGCCCGGACGGCACCCCGGCGCGCGAGCGCGACCAGGAGCTGACCTTCGCCGAGATCGCGGACGCCTGGCAGCACATCACCGGCGAGGACATCCACGACGGCGACGCGGAGTGGGTGAGCTCCTTCACCGACGCCACCCGGCAGGCGTCGGAGTACCGGCGCGGCAGGGTGCTGCTCGTCGGAGACGCGGCGCACATCCACCTCCCGGCCGGCGGACAGGGGTTGAGCACGGGCGTGCAGGACGCCGCGAACCTCGGCTGGAAGCTGGCGGACGTGGTGAGGGGCGGGGCGCCCGAGGGCCTCCTCGACAGCTACCACGCCGAGCGGCACCCGGTGGGCGCCCGGCTCCTGATGAACACCCGCGCCCAGGGCACGGTGTTCCTCGGCGGCGAGGAGGCGGACCCGCTGCGCGAACTGTTCACGGAACTCATCGCGTACGACGACGTCAAACGGCACCTGGCCGGAGTGGTCAGCGGCCTCGACATCCGCTACGACATCGCCGAGGCCACCGGCGACGCCCACCCGCTCACCGGCCGCCGCCTCGGGGACCGCCTGCTGATCGGCGCGGCGGGGGAGACCCGCACCACCGAGCTGCTGCACCCGGCGCGCGGCGTGCTGCTCGACCTCTCCGACGACCCCGAGATCCGCCGGGCGGCGGTCTGCTACCTGGCGCGGGTGCGCATCACGACCGCGGTGCCGAAGCCGGTGGACGGCGAGGATCCGCTGTCCGGGGCGTCCGCGGTCCTGGTGCGGCCCGACGGGTACGTCGCCTGGGCCGGCGGGCCGGACGACCTCGCCGGACTGACCCGCGCGCTGCGACGATGGTTCGGGGCACCCGCCTCATGAGCGCCGCACCGTCCACGCCGACCCCGGCACGGGCCGTCTCCCGCGGAGTGCGCCGCATCACCCTGGACGCGGCCGGCGTCCCGCTGTCCGCCCTGCTGAGCGAGCCGGAGGGCACCGCGCCGCGCGCGACCGTGCTCGCCCTCCACGGCGGCGGCATGAGCGCGGGCTACTTCGACGGACAGGCGCACCCCGAGCAGTCCCTCCTCGCGCTGGGCGCGAGCCTCGGCTACTCGGTGCTCGCGCTCGACCGCCCCGGCTACGGGTCCTCGGCGGCCCGACTCCCCGAAGGACAGACCCTGGGCGAACAGTCCGCGGCGGTACGGGCGGCGCTCGCCGACTTCACCTCGCGGTACGCGACCGGGGCCGGCACCCTGCTGCTCGCCCACTCCTTCGGCGGCAAGCTCGCCCTGTCCATCGCGGCCGACCCGGACACGCCCGACCTCCTGGGCCTGGACATCTCCGGTCTCGGCCACCGCTATGCCGTGGACCTCGCCGAGGCCTCCGGCGCGGCGTCCCGACGGCGGTTCCACTGGGGCCCGCTGTCGCTGTACCCACCCGACACCTTCCGCGCCAGTGCCGGCGTCGTGGCCCCCATGCCGAGGCAGGAGGCGGGCGAACTGGCGCAGTGGCCACGCCTGTTCACCGAACTGGCCCCGCGCGTCCGCATCCCGGTGCGGCTGACCTTCGCCGAGCACGAGGCGTGGTGGCGGCACGGCGAGCAGGACCTGGCGGACCTCACGGCCCGGCTGACCGCCGCCCCCCGCGTGGTGGTGGACCGGCAGCCCGCCGCCGGCCACAACATCAGCCTGGGCTGGGCGGCCCGCTCGTACCACCTGCGGACCCTGGCGTTCCTGGAGGACTGCATCCCGGACCGGACGCGAGTGACCGCGCACTCATGAGCAGCCCACTCAAGCGCCCCTTCCCCTCCCTGGCTGTCCGCAACTTCCGGCTCTTCGCCGCCGGACAGGTGCTGTCCGCCACGGGCACCTGGATGATGGTGGTGGCCCAGGACTGGCTGGTCCTGAGCCTCACGGACAACTCCGCGACCACCCTGGGCGCCGTCACCGCACTGCAGTTCGCACCGCTGCTGCTGACGCTGTACGGCGGCCGGCTCGCCGACCGCCACGACAAGCGCCTGCTGCTGACCGTCGCCAACCTGGCATCCGGCGCCCTGGCGCTGCCGCTGGCCCTGCTGGTGCTCACGGACACCGTGCGCCTCTGGCACGTCTGTCTGTTCGCGCTCGGCCTCGGCCTGGTCAACGCGGTCGAGGTGCCGACCCGGATGGCGTTCGTGAGCGAACTGGTCGGCGGCGACCTGCTGCCCAACGCCTCGGCGCTCAGCGCCGCCTACTTCAACGCCGCCCGCGTCATCGGGCCGGCGCTCGCCGGACTGCTCATCACCGGCCTCGGCACCGGCTGGGTGATGCTGCTCAACGCGGTCAGCTACCTGGCGACGGTGGCGGGACTGCGCATGATGCGGCCCTCCGAGATGCACCGCGGCGCGGAACGGGACGCCCGACCCCGCGTCGTGGACGGGCTGCGGCACGTCGTGGAACGCGGCGACCTCGCTCCGGTCCTCGTGCTCGTCGCGGTCGTCGGGCTGTTCGGGATGAACTTCCAGCTGACGCTCCCCCTGCTGGCCAAGACCGTGTTCCACTCCGACGCGGCCTCCTTCGGCCTCCTGACGGCGGGCTTCGCCGCGGGGTCGCTGCTCGCGGCCTTCGCCACCAGCGCCCGGAGGGGCCGCCCGTCCGGCGCTCTCGTGGCCGGGTCCGCACTCGCCTTCGGAGTCCTGGAGACGCTCGCGGGCGCGGCCCCCACGGCCGCGGCGGCCGTCGTCCTGCTGTGCCTGACCGGCTTCGCGGCGATCTACTTCGTCCAGGCGGCCAACCACCGGGTCCAGCTCGGCAGCGATCCGCGGTACCGCGGCCGGGTCATGGCGCTCTACACCCTGATCCTCCAGGGCTCCACACCGATCGGCTCCCTCGTCGTGGGGGAGGTCGCCGAACGGCTCGGGGCCCGGCCGGGACTGTGGCTGGGCGGGCTCGTGTCGCTGACGGCCGGAGGCCTCGCGCTGCTGCACGTACGCCGTACGGAACAGGCCCGACCCGAGGAGCGCCGCCTGCCGGCGGACGAACCCGTGGTGCGGCCATGAGCAGGCCGGCGGTGTCCACGAGCCCGCGCTCCAGTGCCGGGCAGCCGGTGTCCCCCGCAGTCCCCGGTGACGGCGGGCACCCTGCGCCGCTCGCAGTCCCCGGCGACGGCGGGCACGCCGCCGGGCGGCAGGCGTCCCTCGCCGTCCCCGCCGACGGGCTGCAGGCTGCCGGGCGGCAGGCGTCGTCCCTCGCCGTCCCCGCCGACGGTCCGCACACGTGGATCCTGCGCGTCCCGGCCGCGGACGAGCCGGCACCGACCCCGCTCCCTCCGGAGCTGGACGAGACCGAGGCGGACCGGGCCGGTTCCTTCGTACGACCCCTCGACCGGCAGCGGTACGTGGCGGCGCACCTCGCGCTGCGCCGGCTGCTCGCCCGCTACACCGGGATCCCGCCCGGCCGGATACGCCTGGGCAGGAGCGGCGGCCCGCGCGGGAAGCCGCTGCTCCTCGACGCCCCGGTGCCGCTGCACTTCTCGCTGTCGCACAGCCACGGCCTGATCGCGATCGCCGTGGCCGGACGGCCCGTGGGCGTCGACGTCCAGGCCCTGCCGTCGCCCGAGAGGGTCGAGGCCTGCCTCCCGGCGCTGCACCCGGCGGAGCGGGAGGAGCTGGCGGGACTTCCCACGGCCGAACGCCTCGTGGAGTTCGGCCGGTTGTGGACCCGTAAGGAGGCATTCCTCAAGGGCCTCGGCACCGGCCTGGCCCGTCCGCCCGCCGCCGACTACCTGGGGCGGCGCGCGACTCCCGAGGGACCAGAGGGCTGGATCGTGCGCGATCTGCCCACGCATCCGGGGTACGCGGCGGCGACCGCCCTGCGGACCCCGGGCAGTCGAACCTGAAGAGAAGAGGAACACCATGGCGACCCCACAGTCCGCGAACGAGGTCCTCGACCGGCTGGACCGACTCGCCGCATTCAAGGAGCTGGCCCATCAGGGCCCGGACCCCGAGGCCACCGAGCGACAGCACGCGAAGGGCAAGCTGACCGCGCGCGAGCGCATCGAACTCCTCCTCGACAAGGGCAGCTTCACGGAGATCGAGCAGCTGCGCCGGCACCGGGCGGTCGGTTTCGGCCTGGAGGCCAAGAAGCCGTACACCGACGGTGTCGTCACCGGCTGGGGCACGGTCGAGGGCCGCACGGTCTTCGTCTACGCGCACGACTTCCGGATCTTCGGCGGCGCCCTCGGCGAGGCCCACGCCACCAAGATCCACAAGATCATGGACATGGCCATCGCGGCCGGTGCCCCGCTGGTCTCCCTGAACGACGGCGCCGGCGCCCGCATCCAGGAGGGCGTCTCCGCCCTCGCCGGCTACGGCGGCATCTTCCAGCGCAACACCAAGGCCTCGGGCGTCATCCCGCAGATCAGCGTGATGCTCGGCCCGTGCGCCGGCGGCGCCGCGTACTCGCCCGCGTTGACCGACTTCGTGTTCATGGTCCGCGAGACCTCGCAGATGTTCATCACCGGCCCGGACGTCGTCAAGGCCGTGACCGGTGAGGAGATCACCCAGGACGGACTCGGTGGCGCGGACGTGCACGCCGGGACCTCGGGCGTCGCGCACTTCGCGTACGACGACGAGGAGACCTGCCTCGCCGAGGTCCGCTATTTGCTGTCGCTGCTGCCGCAGAACAACCGGGAGATGCCGCCGCGCACCGTGTGCGCCGACCCGGTGGACCGCACCGGCGACGCGCTGCTCGATCTGGTGCCGACGGACGGCGGCCGTGCCTACGACGTCCGCGGGGTGATCGAGGAGGTCGTCGACGACGGCGAGTACATGGAGGTGCACGCCACTTGGGCGCCGAACCTCGTGTGCGCGCTGGCCCGGGTCGACGGCCACGTGGTGGGCGTCGTCGCCAACCAGCCGGCCTCGCTGGCGGGCGTGCTGGACATCCGGGCGAGCGAGAAGGGGGCGAGGTTCGTCCAGTTCTGCGACTCCTTCAACATCCCGCTGATCACGCTCGTCGACGTGCCGGGCTTCCTGCCGGGTGTGGACCAGGAGCACGACGGCATCATCCGGCGTGGCGCGAAACTGCTGTACGCGTACTGCAACGCCACGGTGCCGCGGATCTCGGTGGTGCTGCGCAAGGCGTACGGCGGCGCGTACATCGTGATGGACTCCCGTTCCATCGGCGCGGACATCGCGCTGGCCTGGCCCGGCAACGAGATCGCCGTGATGGGGGCCGAGGGCGCGGCCAACGTGGTGTTCCGCCGCGAGATAGCCGCCGCCGACGACCCCGAGGCCATGCGTCGGCAGAAGATCGACGAGTACCGCGACGAGCTGGTGCACCCGTACTACGCGGCGGAGCGCGGGCTCGTCGACGACGTCATCGACCCCCGCGAGACCCGCTCGGTGCTGTGCCGTGCGGTCGCCATGCTGTCCGCCAAGGACGCCGACCTGCCGCGCCGCAAGCACGGCAACCCGCCCCAGTAGACGACCCGCCCCAGTAGAAGGTGATCGAGATGACCGATTCCCGGCTTTCCCAGCTCCTCAGCGTGGACCGCGGCAACCCCGGGCCCGAGGAGCTCGCCGCGCTCACGGCGGCGCTCGTCGTCCGACTCGCCAGGGAGGCCTCGTCGGACGCGCCCTCCGCGGGGCGGCGCGATGCGGCGGGGTGGCGGCGACCGGAACGCGCCTCCATGTTCGAGGGCCCGCGCTCGTGGCGGGCGGCCGGGCGGGGCGGGGCCCGCGCCTGAGGGCCGTGCCGCCGTCGGACCGCGGAGGCGTCGTCGGACCGCGGAAACGTCGTCGGAAAGACATCCAGAGTTGACATCCGGTGCGCGGTATCCGTGTAGTGTGGAACCGGAGGAGGATTCCGGTTCCGCCTAACCCTTAGGAGCTACTCCCATGTCTGCCTCAGACTCCACGCTCGAACAGCGCGCACCGTTAGACACCAAGCAGACCCCTGAGGGCCGCAAGCCCGGGATCATCCTGGCGTTCATCGGCGTCGCGCAGTTCATGGTGTTCCTCGACGTGTCGATCGTGAACGTCGCCCTGCCGTCCATCCAGGACAGCCTCAAGATGCCCGAGGTGAACCTGGAGTACATCATCACCGCCTACGGCACCGTGCTCGGCGGATTCCTGCTGCTCGGCGGCCGGTTGGCCGACCGGTTCGGCCGCCGCCGGATGCTCCAGAGCGGACTCGTCGTCTTCGCCCTGACGTCGCTGGTGGCCGGACTGGCCCAGAACGACGCGATGCTGATCGGCGCGCGCGCCGTGCAGGGCCTCGGCTCGGCGCTCATCGCCCCGGCCGCCCTGTCCATCCTGACCAACACCTTCGCCGAGGGCCCCGCGCGCAACAAGGCGCTGGGCATCTGGGGCGCGCTGACCGGCATGGCGTCGGTCGCCGGCGTCATCCTGGGCGGCCTGCTCACGCAGGGGCCGGGCTGGCGCTGGATCTTCTTCATCAACGTGCCGATCGGCCTCGTGGCCGCGGCGATCGCTCCGACGATCGTGCGGGAGGGCCGGGGCAAGAGCCGGGAGACCTTCGACACCGCCGGCGCCGTCGCCCTCACGGCCTCGCTGCTGCTGCTGATCTTCACCCTCGGCGAGGCCGTATACGTCGGCTGGACCACCTTCCGCACCATCGGCAGCCTGGCCGGCGTGGTCGTGCTGTTCGTGGCCTTCCTGGTGATCGAGTCGCGGGCCGCCTCGCCGCTGATCCCGCTCAGCATCTTCCGGCTGCGGGCCCTGCGGACCGCGAACGTCGCCACCGTGCTGCTCTTCGGCACCACGGTGACCCTGTTCTTCTTCGCCAGCCTCTTCATGCAGCAGGTCTACGGCTACTCGCCGACCCGCGCCGGCCTGGCCTACGTCCCCCTCGCCATCGTCGTGTCCGTCGGCGCCGGCCTCGCCTCCAACCTGGTCACCAAGGTCGCGGCGAAGCCGGTGCTCCTGATCGGGCTCTCGCTCACCTCCGTGGGACTGTTCCTGCTCTGGCGCGCACCCGCCTACGGCAGCTACGCCGTCGACCTGCTGCCCGCCTTCCTCATCGTCGGACTCGGGCTCGGCATGTCCTTCGTGACGCTGCAGATCACGGCGTTCGTCGGCGTCGGGAAGGAGGAGTCGGGCCTGGCCGCCGGACTCATCAACACCAGCCAGGAGGCCGGCGGAGCGCTCGGTGTGGCCATCGCGGCGACCATCGCGTTCAGCAAGATCGCCCCGCTGAAGGCCGCCGCGCACGGCGACCCGGTCCTGCTGCGGTACGGCCGCGCGGAGGTCTTCCACCAGGCGTTCCTGGTCGGCATCTTCTTCAGCGTCGGGGCACTGCTCCTCGCGGTGGCGCTGCTGCCGTGGGCGCGGCCGTCCGACCGTCCCGACACCCTGCCCGTCGCGTAGAGAGAGGAACGACACGATGTCGCTGTCCGAAGGACGTACGAGGGCACCGAAGTTGACGCGATCGGTCGAGGCGTTCCTGGCCGAGCCGGGCCTCGCGACGCTGACGACCCTCCGGCCCGACGGCACCCCCCACGTGGTGGTCGTCCGGTTCACCTGGGACTCCGCGGCGGGCCTCGCCCGTGTCATGACGGTCGGCTCCTCCCGCAAGGCCCGGAACCTGATCGCCCGGCCGGGCAGCCGCGCCGCGCTGTGTCAGATGGAGGGCTTCCAGTGGGTCACCCTCGAAGGCACCGCCGTCGCCTCCGACGATCCCGTACGCGTGACCGAGGGCGCACGGCGCTACGCCGAGCGCTACTACCAGGCGCCGCCCAACCCGCCGGGCCGGGTGGTCCTGGAGATCGCGGTCGACCGGGTGATGTCGCTCAACTGCTGAACGCACCGCCTGCGCGCGGTGGCGCCGGGAGTACGGGAATCCCCGTCTCCCGGCACCACCGCGCAGGGGGCCGCTCCTGGTCAGCCGGCGGGCGCCGGCGGCCGGCCGGTCGCCCAGATCAGGTGGAACGACAAGCGGGAGAGCCGCCAGCCGCCAGGCGTACGGCGGGCCTCGCCCTCCACCGAGGTGCCGGTCGCGAAGGGCGCACGGGAAGCGTCGTCCGACGGCCCGCCGGCCGACAGATGGACGTGGGTCGAGATGAGATTGGCCCGCAGCGAGGCCCGGTCGTCACCGTCGAGGACGACGACGGCCGGCGAATTCAGATGCTGCGTCCGCTCGAATGCCGCCAGGGCGGTGCGGTGGTAATCGGCGAGACCGTCGATTCCCTCGTGACGACTGATCGGGAATTCGACGCACGCGTCCCCGGTGAACAGGCCGCGCGCCCATTCATCGTCAAGCTTGTCATGGTCAAGACCGATGAGATAGCGGTCGAGGAGCGTGCCGACCTCGGCGGCATCGGCAGCTCCCGCGGTGAACGGCCCCTCAGGGGCGCCGGATCGACTGAAATGGCTTGTGGTCATATTCGAGTTTTGCCGAGCGCGCCGCCGCAGGCCAACCCCGCCTGTAGCTGATCTGACGTATCTGTCAAATCTCTGTAGCGGCGTCTCTTTACCCCACGAGATGACCCGGGCAACACTGGAGAAACCCCAGCCGGAAGAGGGCAGATGGAAAACTTCAACGCGGACGTGATCATCGTAGGCGGCGGCCCCACGGGGCTCATGCTGGCAGGAGAACTGGGTCTCAACGGGGTGTCGTCGATTGTTCTGGAACGGCTCACGGAGCCGATTCGGCAGTCGCGTGCCCTCGGCTTCTCGGCGCGCACCATCGAGGAATTCGACCAGCGCGGACTGCTGTCGCGACTCGGCGATGTTCAGGTCATTCCCGTCGGTCATTTCGGCGGGGTCCCCCTCGACTACCGCGTGATCGAGGGAGGTTCGTACGGAGCGCGCGGAATACCCCAGTCGCGCACCGAGGCCATGCTGGCCGGGTGGGCGGCGGAACAGGGCGCCGAGGTGCGCCGCGGCCACACGGTCACCGGACTCGACAGCGACGACCAGGGCGTCACCGTGGCGTTCGACACCGCCGAGGGGCCGGGCAGCCTGCGCGCCCGCTACGTGGTGGGCTGCGACGGCGGCCGCAGCACCGTCCGGCGGCTGGCCGGCATCGACTTCCCCGGCACCGACGCGGCCATCGAACTGCGCCTCGCCGACGTGTCCGGCGTCCGACTGCGGCCGCGCTTCAGCGGCGAACGGGTGCCGGGCGGGATGGTCATGGTGCTGCCGCTCGGCCCGGACCACAACCGCATCGTCTACTACGACCGCGCCGAACCGCTGCGCGAGAGCCGGGAGCCGCTCGCCTTCGACGAGGTCGTCGAGGCCTTCGAGCGGCTGACCGGCGAGGACATCCACGAGGCCGAGCCCCTGTGGGTCAGCTCGACCACCGACGCCAGCCGCCAGGCCGCCGAGTACCGGCGCGGGCGCGTGTTCCTGGCCGGCGACGCGGCGCACATCCACCTGCCCATCGGCGCCCAGGGGATGAGCGCGGGCGTCCAGGACGCGGTCAACCTCGGCTGGAAGCTCGCCCTCGACATCAAGGGCAAGGCCCCCGCGGGGCTGCTCGACACGTACCACAGCGAGCGGCACCCGGTCGGCGCCCGCATCCTGGCCAACACCCTCGCCCAGCGCTTCCTCTACCTCGGGGGAGACGAGATCAAGCCGCTGCTCGACGTGTTCACCGAGCTGACGGCGTACGAGGACGTCCAGCGCCACCTCGTCGGGATGGTCACCGGCCTGGACATCCGCCACGAGGTCGGCCCCGGCGACCACCCGCTGCTCGGCCGGCGCCTGGACAACCAGGAGGTGGTGCTCAAGGACAGGAAGACCACCAACTTCGAGCTGCTGCACCCCGGCCGCGGCGTGCTGTTCGACCTCGCGGACGACCCCGAGCTGCGTCGTATCGGCGAGGGCTGGGCGGACCGGGTGGACACGGTCACCGCCGACCGCCACAACTGCGACATCCCGCTGGACGGCTTCCTGGTCCGCCCCGACGGATACGTCGCCTGGGTCTCCACCGCGGGCTCCCGCGAGCAGGGGCTCACCGACGCCCTCGCCCGCTGGTTCGGCCCGGTCGCCTGAGAACCGACTCCCTTTCCGCCAGTTCCCTCCTGAAACGGAAGAGCATCCCATGCCCAACATCGCCACCGAAGACCGTCACCTGACCGTCCTCAACCTGTTCTCCACGGACGCGGCCGAGAAGCAGACGCGCCTGCTCGGAGCGATGCGGGAGATCGTCGACGCCGCGGCCTACCCCGGCTGGATCTCCAGCACCGTGCACAGCGGCCAGGACAAGTTCGGCACCGCCAACTTCATCCAGTGGCGCAGCGGCGAGGACCTGGAGAAGCGCTACGCGGGCGACGAGTTCCAGCACCGCACGTGGCCGCTCTTCTCCGAGATCACCACGTCGATCCGGCTGCTGCAGACCGAGATAGCCTTCGCCCAGCGGCACCCCTCGCTGGGCGGTGTCACGGAGATCTCGCCCGACCGGGACGACTACACGGTCATCGAGGTCTTCCTGGTGGCGGACGAGAACCAGGCCGACCTGGTCGAGGCCCTGGGCCAGGACCAGGAGTGGCTGGTCGACGTGGAGGGCTACCGCTCCCACAGCGTGCTGCGCGGCCTCGCGGCACGCGGGGTCGAGGGCGCCTTCGTCGTCGCCTACTCGCAGTGGAACGACAAGGAGTCGTACGACGCGTTCCGGGCGGTACCGACCGCCGAGCAGCCGGCCGCCCGGCAGAAGGCGCAGGCCCGCGTCGACTCCCTCGCGACCTCCAGCGACTGGAACTCGTACCGCGTGGTCCACACGCGGTCCGCGGGCAAGTAACCGGCGCGCCGGCGACGGGACTTCCCGCTCGGCCCGGCGGACGGACGCACGACGGAAAGACGCGGACAGGTAAGGACGCGGACAGGTAAGGACGCGGACACGGAAAGACCGGACCCCGACAAGGCTTCTCTTGTCGGGGTCCGGCCGTGCGTCAGGACGAACGCAGTCCGTCGAGCACGATGTCGATGTAGCGACGCCAGTCGCCGGTGCGGCGGTGCACGATCGCGGTGAGGCCGCAGGTGATCGCCAGGATGTCGGCGCCCGCGAGGTCCGGCCGCATGGTGCCGGCCGCCTGGCCCTTCCCGACGAGATCCATCAGCTCGGCCTCGAGGTCGGCCCGCATCTCGCTCGGCGGCCCCTCGGAGCCGAGGGTGCCCTCGACGACGCTGGCGAACCCGCGGTCCCGGGCCTCCACCTCGCCGATGTGCGTCAGCAACAGGTGCAGCGCCTCGAGCGGTGCGTCCTGGGCCGTTTCACGGCAGGAGGTGCGGTAGTACTCCACGATCTCGCCGAACCGCTGCTGCGCGGCCGCCTCGATCATGGCTTCCTTCGTGGGGAAGTGGCGGTAGAGCGTGCCGATGCCGACGCCGGCACGGTGGGCCACCTCGTCCATCGAGACGCTGTCCCCTCCCTCGGCGAAGAGCGCCCGTGCGGCGGCCAGCACCTTGGCACGGTTGCGCTCGGCATCCGCGCGGCGCGGCCGGGGAGCGTCGTCGGGCCTGGACGGCGACATTGAAGCGGAGCTAGTCATGCGGAATCTCCTTCCACTTAAACCATACGTGGTCCGGCGCGGCCCGAGGAGGCTCGGGGCGGCGGCACCGGCGGGCGGCGCCCCGCCGACGGGTCCGCCGACGGGTCCGCCGACGAGTCCGCCCTCGGGTCCGTCGGCGTGATCGGGGCGGTCGGTCCAACGGAATTCAACTTTTTCGAATGAGCGGTGATGCCGGTCACATGCGACGTCGGTCACATGTACTGGATATGACACTCGGGCCGGTCTGCATGGATCTTCTGAAAGTGCCAGGCCGCACTGCCGGGGGGTGTGTCAATTCTTTGAAAAGTCCCCCAAGGGGAGGCAAAGCTGCTGACAGGGAATGTCGCCGGAAGCCCCTGCTTTTACGAAACCGCAACAACTTCTTCATCCTGGGGGTCCGTGGATCTCGAACCGATGCATGTAGGTTCTTTATCGATATCTGGTTCGAGTCATGAAGTGGGTCAACCGGACGGGGGAGATGTGAATCACGGTTCGCTGGGCATACTTTCAGAGCCTCGCATGATAGAGGCGAGTGTGCCGGAGCAGACGCGAAGGACGGCTGGAATGTCCGACTGTTGGCGCATTCTTGTCGTGGACGACGATTCGGCCGGCGCGGAGTCCTTAGTGTGCCGACTGCGACGGCACGGCCATCAGGCGATCAGTACGGCCAAGGGCAGCACCGCCCTGGAGGCGCACGACGATGTCGACCTGGTCCTGCTGGACCTCGAACTTCCCGACCTGGACGGCCTGGAGGTCTGCCGGGCCATCCGCGCGGTGAGCAGCGTCCCGATCATCGTCGTCACCGCCCGCGAGTCCGAACTCGACTGTGTGCTGGGTCTCCAGGCCGGCGCGGACGACTATGTGGTCAAGCCCTACGGCTTCCGGGAGCTGATGGCACGCATGGAGGCCGTCATGCGCCGCATGCGGTCCGCCCAGTGGCCCACGGCCAGGGAGATCCTGCACGGCCCGCTCCGGATAGACCTGGACTCCCGCGAGGTCAGCGTGGACGGCCGCAGGATCGAGACCACCCGCAAGGAATTCGACCTGCTGCGGCTCCTCGCCTCCCATCCGGGAGCCGTCGTTCCGCGCAAGCGGATCCTCCAGCAGGTGTGGGGGGATTCATGGTCACGTCGCACCATCGACACGCATGTCAGCAGCTTGCGCGGCAAACTCGGCGGAAGTGGCTGGATCATCACCGTCCGCGGAGTCGGATTCAAACTCGGAGACGGATGAATTCTTGCCTCCCTGCATAGGGGACGAGAGAAACCGAACGGCGAAACGGAAACGAGGATTCAGCATGAGCAATCCATTCCCCCTGACCGACGCGCTCGTCGAAGGGCCCGTCACCCTGATCAACGCCTTCACCGTGCCGGTGGAGGAGTCCGAGCTGTTCCTGCACCGGTGGAAGGACAACGCCCGGATCATGGCCCGACAGCCGGGGTTTCTCCAGGCCCGGATGTACCGCTCCCTGGTCGACGCCGTGGAGCTGCGCTTCATCAACGTGGCCGAGTGGGAGTCGGGGAAGGCCCTGGACGCGGCGCGCGCCAACCCCGAGTTCCGCGCGTCGGCGCTGCGGATCGTCGACGACCCCGACCTGCACGTCACTCCGCGGCCGGTCGTCTACCAGGCCGCCCTCGAGGTGCAGCCGGGCGACCTGTTGTGACCCAGGGCTGAGCCCGGCAACCGCCCCACCAGCGTGGTCGGTTGCCGGGCCGGGCCGGGCCGGAGCGGTTCGGTCGGAAGCGCCCTGGCCCGACGGGACATCAGTCCCGTACGCAGTGGTGCCGCGACCTGTCACGCGGGCGCGGACGGCGCTCGGCCGCCGGCGCGGCGGCCGAGCGCCGACGGATCGACGCCAGGAGCCGGTCGACATCGGCGGTGGAGTGCGAGAACGAGGTCACGAAGCGCACGACCCCGGGCTCCCAGCGGTCGTGGTAGAAGGCGTACCCCTCCGCGAGGAGCTCCTCGACGACCGGCTGGGCGAGCGCGCAGAAGACCATGTTCATCTCCGGCTCGCTGCCGAGCTCGACGCCCGGCATCCCCTTCAGGCCGTCCCAGAGCCGGGACGCCAGGGCGTTCGCCCGGCCGGCATTGCGCAGCCACAGGCCGTCGGACAGGTAGGCGTCGAGCTGTGCGGCGTGGAAGCGGGCCTTCGCGGGAAGCTGCCCGGCGCGCTTGACGCGGGCGGCGAGCTCGGCGGAGGCGGAGGGGTGGAAGGAGATGACCGCATCGGCGGTCATCGTCCCGTTCTTCGTGGTGCCGAACGACAGCACGTCGACCCCGGCCTTCCAGCTCATCTCGGCCGGACTGGCCCCGAGACGGCTCAGGGCATTGGCGAACCGCGCCCCGTCCATGTGCACCCCGAGGCCGGCGGACTTGGCGTGCAGGCTCAGTACGCGGATCTCCTCCAGCGTGTAGGCGCCGCCGCTCTCCGTGCCCTGGCTGATGCTCAGCACCGAGGGCCGCATGCTGTGCACGTCACCGGCACGACGCCGCACCTCGTGCTGCAGGGCATCGGGGTCGATCCTGCCGCCGGCACCGGGGACGGCGACGATCTTGGAGCCGCCCGTGAAGAACTCGGCGGCCCCGCATTCGTCGTTGTCGATGTGGCTGTCGGGGTGGCATAGGATGCTCCCCCACGGGCGCGAAAGAGACGACAGGGCAAGGCCGTTGGCAGCGGTACCGGAAGACACCAGGAAGACGTCCACGTCCCGCTCGAAGACCTCCCCGAGCCGGCGACGGACGGAGTCGGTGAAGGGATCCGCGCCGTACGGCATGGCGTGGCCCGCCGCGGCCGCCGTGACCGCTTCCAGGACCTCCGGAGACGCGCCGAAGGTGTTGTCGCTCAGGAAGTTCCGGCCGGCGACGTCGTCGGGGTGCGTGTCACTCATCCCGTGTCCAGGTGTCGTTGCCGGTCAGGAGCCGGCCCAGGTCGCCCTTGCCGTACCGCTCGACGGCCGTCTCCAGCTGGTCGGCCATCAGCGTGTCGTAGACCGGGCGGTCCACCGAGCGGAACACCCCGATCGGCGTCTGGTGCAGCGTGTCCGGGTCGGCCAGCCGGGAGAGCGCGAACGCGGTGGTGGGGGTGGTCGCGTGGGCGTCGTGGATCAGGACCGAGCCCTCGTTGTCGGGGGTGACCGTGACGACCGTCAGGTCACCGGTGGCCGGGTCGCGGACGACGCCCTTCTCGTTGTCGGCGCCGAAGCGGATCGGCCGGCCGTGTTCGAGGCGGATGACGGCTTCCTGGGCCTGGTCCTTGTCCTTGAGGGCCTCGAAGGCGCCGTCGTTGAAGATGTTGCAGTTCTGGTAGATCTCCACCAGGGCGGTGCCGTTGTGTTCGGAGGCCTGGCGCAGCACCTCGGTGAGGTGCTTGCGGTCGGAGTCGACGGTGCGGGCCACGAAGCTCGCCTCGGCGCCCAGCGCCAGCGACACCGGGTTGAAGGGGGCGTCGAGGGAGCCCATCGGCGTCGACTTGGTGATCTTGCCGAGTTCGGAGGTGGGGCTGTACTGGCCCTTGGTGAGGCCGTAGATCCGGTTGTTGAACAGCAGGATCTTCAGGTTGACGTTGCGGCGCAGGGCGTGGATGAGGTGGTTGCCGCCGATGGACAGCGCGTCGCCGTCGCCGGTGACGACCCAGACGGACAGGTCGCGGCGCGAGGTGGCCAGGCCCGTCGCGATGGCGGGGGCGCGGCCGTGGATGGAGTGCATCCCGTAGGTGTTCATGTAGTACGGGAAGCGGGAGGAGCAGCCGATGCCGGAGACGAAGACGATGTTCTCGCGTGCCAGGCCGAGTTCGGGCATGAAGCCCTGCACGGCGGCCAGGACCGCGTAGTCGCCGCAGCCCGGGCACCAGCGGACCTCCTGGTCGGACTTGAAGTCCTTCATGGACTGCTTGGCCTCGGCCTTGGGCACCAGGTGCAGGAGCGTCTCGGTGGGCTCAGGCATCGATGGCCTCCTTGAGGGCGGCGGCGAGCTGCTCGGCCTTGAACGGCATGCCGTTGACCTGGGTGTGGCTGCGGGCGTCGACGAGGTACTTGGCCCGGACGAGGGTGGCGAGCTGGCCGAGGTTCATCTCGGGGATGACGACCTTCTCGTACCGCTTCAGGATCTCGCCGAGGTTCTTGGGGAAGGGGTTGAGGTGGCGCAGGTGGGTCTGGGCGATGTGGCCGCCCTCGCGGCGGATGCGGCGCACGGCGGCGGTGAGCGGCCCGTAGGTGGAGCCCCAGCCCAGCACCAGGGTGGTGGCGCCGTCGGGGTCGTCGACCTCCAGGTCCGGCACGGCGATGCCGTCGATCTTGGCCTGGCGGGTGCGGACCATGAACTCGTGGTTGGCCGGGTCGTAGGAGATGTTGCCGGTGCCGTCCTGCTTCTCGATGCCGCCGATACGGTGCTCCAGGCCGGGGGTGCCGGGCACCGCCCAGGGCCGGGCCAGGGTCTCCGGGTCGCGCTGGTAGGGCCAGAAGACCTCGGTGCCGTCGGCGAGGGTGTGGTTCGGGCCGGTGGCGAACGGGGTCGTCAGGTCGGGGAGCTCGGCGACGTCCGGGATGCGCCAGGGCTCGGAGCCGTTGGCGAGATAGCCGTCGGAGAGCAGGAAGACGGGGGTGCGGTAGGTCAGGGCGATCCGGGCGGCCTCCAGGGCCGCGTCGAAGCAGTCCGCCGGCGTCTTCGGGGCCACGACCGGGACGGGGGCCTCGCCGTTGCGGCCGTACATCGCCTGCAGCAGATCGGCCTGCTCGGTCTTGGTCGGCAGACCGGTGGAGGGTCCGCCGCGCTGGATGTCGACGATCAGCAGCGGCAGCTCCAGCGAGACCGCCAGCCCGATCGTCTCGCTCTTGAGCGCCACACCCGGACCACTCGTCGTGGTGACGGCCAGCGAGCCGCCGAAGGCGGCGCCCAGGGCGGCGCCGATGCCGGCGATCTCGTCCTCGGCCTGGAAGGTGCGCACGCCGAAGTTCTTGTGCTTGGACAGCTCGTGCAGGATGTCGGAGGCCGGGGTGATGGGGTAGGAGCCGAGGTAGAGCGGCAGGTCGGCCTGCCGGCTGGCGGCGATCAGGCCGTAGGA